>JAEXPO010000457.1 GCA_023446675.1 Bacillota bacterium
ATCATACTTAACGGACACGACATTACAGGCCGGAGCGAAAGCGAGATTGCTTCAAGGCACAAAATTGGCCGAAAGTTCCAGGGACCTAATCTCTTTGACAGCATGACGGCTTACGAAAACATAGAGGTCGCTTTAAAAGGTTACTGTTCTCTGGCCCGCTCCTTCTTTTTCCGTAAGAACCGGAGGATTGAACAGAAAATAAATGAGGTGCTCCAAAGTGTAAGCCTCTATGAAAAAAGAGAGGTTATGGCCTCCTTCCTTTCCCATGGCGAGCGCCAATGGCTTGAAATCGGCATGGTGATGGCACAGGATCCGGAGCTTATTATTCTGGATGAGCCCACCGCAGGCATGACAGCTGATGAAACCCGGAAGACAGGGGAAATGATTCTCCGCCTTTTAGGGGATCACACCGTTATTGTGGTTGAGCATGATATGGATTTTGTCCGGCAGGTGGCAAGAACCGTGACGGTGCTCCACCAGGGCCAGCTTCTGGCGGAGGGTCCCTATGGGGAAATAGAAAAGGATCCCAGAGTTATACAGGTCTATTTAAAGGACGACAAGGCAGGGGAGGAAGCAGCATGCTCACAATAGAAAATGCCCGTGTCAGCTACGGCAAAAGCAGTGTCATAAACGGTATCAGCCTTACCGTCTCACAGGGTGAGAAGCTTGCGGTGCTGGGCCGGAACGGCGTGGGTAAAACCACTCTTTTAAAAAGCTTTATGGGTATTCTGCCCTTAAAGGAAGGGCGAATGACCTTCAAGGGAGAGGATATTACCCGTAAAAAGCCCTATCAGCGCTCCCAGGCTGGCATGGCTTACGTTCCTCAGGGGAGGGAAATTCTGCCCCTGCTTACCGTAAAGGAGAACCTGGAAATGGGCGTCCTGGGTCACAAGGGGGTTGTCCTTGCCGACAGAATGGCCCAGGTGCTTGAGTATTTTCCCGTTTTAAAGGAGCATCTTTCCCGAAACGGCGGAGTGCTTTCGGGGGGCCAGCAGCAACAGCTGGCTATAGGACGGGCACTTATGTCCTCACCGAAAATCCTGCTTCTGGACGAGCCCACAGAAGGCATACAGCCCAATATTGTGGCCCATATCGCCGAGATCCTCAATAAAATACGCATTGATATGGGCATCACCCTTGTTATTGTGGAGCAGAACCTGCCTTTTGCCAAAAGAATAGCCGATACCTTTGTCGTTATGCAAAAGGGCCAGGTGGTGGCCTCAGGTGCCACTGGCGAGCTTTCTGAGGATGTGGTGCGTGCCTATTTAACTGTGTGATAGAGTTTTATCCTCTCCTGTCTCCTGCTTGACAAAGCAAAGGAAAAGTAATTAAATAAATGCAAGCATGAAGCACCAACCTATAAAAAGCAAGGGCTGACGAACCTCCCGGTTCTTTACAGTCCCTTAGGAAGGCGAAAATGTTTGTAACCTGTGAGGATGTTTTAAAGCTTGAATTTGCCAGAGATTTCAGGCTTGTGGGCGGTGCCGGGGGCATTCACAAACCGGTGCGCTGGATCTATGTTTGTCAGGAAAATAACATTTCCCCATGGGTCAGCGGCGGCGAGCTTCTGTTTTTAACCGGCATCGGCATACAACGGGATGAGGAAAGCCTTGTATCCCTGGTAAGAACCAGCCGCGAAAAAAACCTGGCAGGAATCGTAGTTTTGCTAAATGAGCTTTATATAGGGCATATCCCCGGGGCGATGATCGAAGAGGCAGACGCTAGGGATTTGCCCCTTATTACCATGCCCTGGGAAATTCCTATTGCCGTGGCAACCCGGGAGGTTGCCTCGCTTATCATGCTTAACCAGTACCGGCGTGCCCCGGCGGACGCTCTGTTTGAAAGCGTGCTGTGGGGCGGTACGGAAGCACCCAGGCTTGTTCAGTCCGAATTCCAGTCTGCAGGCTATACCTTTAAGAAATCCAACCACATTCTGGTTATCCAATCCAAAACAGATCAAAAGCTCCTGGCGGGCCAGGAGCTGGAACGACTTAAAGTCATGGCCTCCGACTGCTTTGAAACACCCCTTATCTGCGAAAAGGACGGCACCCTGGCTATCCTTGCCGGTACGGACAGTGAAAGTGCTCCGGAAAGGCTCTCCGCCCTCTTTAACCCCCTCAGGCTGTCTTTTCTGGGGCCCGATGAAGGCCATAGCCTCTTTTTGGGCATTGGAGGCTCTATTGATACCTGGACCTGCGCTGAATTCCGCCGGAGCTACCATCAGGCACTAAATGCTCTGTCCGCTTACGAAATAGCCCCGGATACCTTTGGCACAGGCATATATTCCTTTTTTTGGGACAACTTAGGGCTTCTGGGGCTTTTATTTGAATTTGAAAACCACGCTCTTATTCAAGCTTTTTATATGAAGCATCTGGCAACCCTCCTGGACTACGATAAAAAGCATAATACGGACTTTATCCAGACACTGGATATCTTTCTCCAGGAAAACTGCAATTTTCTAAACACGGCCAAACGCCTTTTTATCCATCGAAACACCCTTAATTACCGTCTGACCCGTATTCGTGAAATCACAGGTAAAAGCTTTGAAAGCGCCGCCGACAAGCATAATCTCTACAGTGGGCTGTTAGCCATGAAGCTCAGCCATTACCGCAAGGACCGCAGCTGACCGTTGAGTAAAGCCAAAATGTTGCAGCCAGGCGCTTTCTAAAGGCCTATGGATCAAAGCTGAGCACTAACTAAAGGCCCTTGGACTTCTGGAAATAATCCTTCGCCGCCTCATAGCCCTGATTGTATAAAAACTGATAGGTGCTGTCGTTAAGGGTAACATTAAAATTTGTGGCACTTATCTCACCGGTATTTATCATAATGGATCTGGCCTTATCCAGGGGGTTCCTGTGAAAGGCGTCCTCCTGCACCCTTAAAAGAGTGTGAACCAGCGCTTCCGCAAATTCCACAAGATTATTTATTTTTTTAAATTTGATATCACTTACAAAACAGGCGCCCAGAGTATTCCGGTTAACACCCCGATAAAGCTCCTGCCCATAGAGAGACGTATCAAAGATATTGATAGGATAATTATCCATTACTCCCCCGTCGGAAAAGTAGCTGTTCTGCCCAAAACCCGGAGATTCAGGCTCTATTTGCTCTATGGACTCAAAAAAAAGCGGAATGGACATGGATATCCTTACAGCTCTTGCTACCTCCACCAGTGGCGTGGTCTCAAAGGAGAAAACCCTTGTCGTACCCGTAGAAAGATTGGTGCCGATAATGAATAAATCGGAAAAGGTGCGTTCCTGTTTGTGTATGGCAGGGTTTCTAAAGTCGGCAAAGGTATAGGGGGGCTTTTTCTTTGAGGCGTCAAACTGGTCGTTAATAGCATCTCTTATCCAATTGTAAAAAAACTCCGACGAATACCAGCCATAGCGTTTCAAAAGCCTGTAGAGGCAGTTGATATCCCCGAAAAGGCCTTCAATGGTCTTTTTAATTTCCTCGGGAATAAATCTAAGCAAATCGTCATTGCCCTTTTCAGGCACTTTTTTGTATTCCAGGGTATCGGCAAGGGCCTTTAATTCCTCAAACGGCAGGTTAAAGCTGGCCAGACAGGCTGTAATGGCCCCTGCAGACGCTCCGGCGGTTCTTTTAATATTCTTTAGAAGATTGTTTTTGTTGAGATAATCCAGAACACCCAGGTAGGCAATACCCAGTATGCCGCCTCCTTCAAATACCAGATTGGTAATCCGGTTTGGCATGGTATGGGCCTCCGTTCCTCCTTTTCTCTCTACAAGTATATGTCTGGGAAAGGAGGGGAGTGCGCTTGTTTTTGGCAAAAAGAAAAGAGAGGTCCAACCTCTCTTTAACTTTTTTTGGCGTCCCGTGCAGGAATTGAACCCACATTAATGGAACCGGAATCCATCGTCTTATCCTTTAGACTAACGGGACAAAATAGCATTATCATTATAAGGCATACCCCCGGATAATACAAGCGCAATTCCAAAAAATTTTGATGCCGAAGTGGATAAGCATAAACCATAATTCAGCGCCTAAGCAAGTCAAATCCGGTACTGAATCTAAAAATCACATACGGACAAGAAAGAAATAGGCGATCTCCTGGAAGAACTGGAGGGCATTGCTGCTTAGCTGCATCCAGAAATAAGCCGCAAGAATAAGAATTAGCTTGCCGAAGATCTGAATCCGGGTTTTAACGCTTATGGTGCGGTAAATAATACCCAGCTGTCCAAAGGGCAGCAGCTCCAAAACGGTTATCAGAATGGCCAGAGTCAAGCGATAAGCCATAGGTGAAAAAGCATTAACATTCGCCCACTCAATGCCGAGAAAGTACCACAGTCCATAGGGAAGCAGAGCAATGACATGAGACCATGCATAGGATTTCATAAGAACAACAGGGAATCTGGGGCTGACATATTTTTCACTGCGTTTTCCGATAAACCTGGCGAAATCCGCCACCGGATACATGGTGCTTACCACATCCAGCATGCCTATCAAAAAGGCTGTGAAGGCAAAGCCTATAAGCTTGAATGCAATCTGCAGGAAATTGCCTTGGAAAAAAGAGGAGGCATAAAGCTCTCTGTAAAATAACATGTCAAAGCTACCCACAAAAAGAAAAGCAAGAAACAGTCCATTTAAACCGACAGTAATTCTTTTATGGAGCCAGACCGGCAGAAGCAGCATATCCAGCGGGCTTGCGGGTATATCATTGACTTTATCCATAAGTTAAATCCTTTACGTTGTGTTAAACCGGAATAAAGTTTATTTTAGCATACGGGCTTAAAGTTATCAATTGCTAAAAATAGGGGCTTCTCAGCCTTTTGAGCCTCCCTCTAGTTGCTGTCCGATGTCTCGGCCGCGGGTCCCTCATAGGTGCTTTTCCATTCATCATAGTGGGCGATTTGCTTTAGATTTCTCTCAAAAATCTCAAAAACCTTTTCATCGGCAAAATTAGCGGCCCAAACGCTGGCACCGGCCAAATTGTATTTATGAACCAGGGAGGTCTTCATATTCACGGCATCCGCATCCTCCAGCCAAAGCTTGTAGACCTTGCCGTCCTTCTCGTAGCTGGCCTGATATTGGCCGGAGGAGGCATTCCAGGCAAGCACGGCTTCATTCTCCTCCACCTGCTTCCATGCGGAGACAATATTGAGAGCCTTTGAGCTAACCGAGGACTTACCCTCAACCGTCTCTTCCGTCCAAAGCCGGGTGTACAGAGGTATGCCCAGAAGCAGCTTCTGAGCGGGAACTTCCTTAAGTGTCTTTTCCACGTTTTTATCCACCCAGGCAAGCTCAGCCGTAGATCCGGCTACGGGGCTGGAGGCCCAATGCTGGTCATAGGTCATCAGGCAGACAAAATCCACCGTTTCAGCCAGAGCCTTGCGATCAAAGCATTTGGACCAGGTATCGCTGCCGTCGGGTATGGTGACATCGACGGACACCACAAGCCCCTGCTCCCGCGCCAGAGGTGTAAACTCCCTGACAAACTGGGTATAGGCATCCTTGTCCTCTTTGTAGATATTCTCAAAATCCAGATTGATGCCATCCACCTTATAAAGAGCGGCATAGGCCAAAACGCTGCGTATAAGCTGCCTGCGTTTTTCCGAATCGTTAAGAAGAATATGCGTACCCTCTATGTCGCTGAAATCGTTTGCGAAAAGAGCCCACACCTGCCATCCGTTTTCATGGGCCCAACCCACATATTCCGGGGTTGCCCTATTTTTAATGGTCCCCTCCCTGTCCACAATTTCGAACCAGGTTGGAGAAATAACATCAATCCCGGGGGTGCTGGATTTAGAAAAGGTAATGTTTTTTTTTGAGTAGGACATGTCCCAGACAAGATTTATTTTGCCCTGAGTGAGGACTGGAACATTCCGGTTGTTTAAAAATTCCTCCGTCAGGGTCATTTCCGTCAGCTTAACCTGGCTTTTGGCGATATAGCCCAAAATCCCGCTTTTATCCCTCACCTTGTACCAGCTTTCATATTCCTCAAAAACGTACAGCTCCGAAACAGGGTCAGACAGACTGCTTTCCTCAAAACGCTTAACCACGGGATCCTTTATGTGCATTCCCTTTCTCATCACAGCCTCCGAGGTAAGGGGATAGGCCGTACGGTAAATACGGTTTTTGAAATCGATAATGACGCAATCCGTGTCCTCCGCATAACTCACATTGATGAGATAAAAGTCTTTCAGGAAATTCAGAGGCAGATAGACAGCACCTCCCTCTTCAACCGCAGAAAAGGACAGGGTCAGCGGCTCATCATTGATAAGCGCGTCCAGACTGCCGGTCTTCATCCGTATCACTCTGTCCTTTGTGGTAACGGTGATTTGCTTTAAGCTTTCATCCCACCAGATATAGGGATCGATGTAAGCCTTTACGGTTTCAAAATCTATAAGGACCTGACTATCCCTGTACAGGGCAGGAGCCTTGGTTTTAATCTCCTCTCCCCCTATAACCAATCGGGTTCCCTTTGTCTGGAAGGGGTCGGTCATGCTGTCATTAGGTGTATTATTAGTCACCCACACCCTGTACAGCCCCCCGATGGTTATAAGCAGCAAAAGCAGTATCATCAGTACTGCCACCCTTTTTTTTCCCATTCCGTTCCCCCTTTTTCTTTTATAATAAAAGCCGCACCCCGAAAGATGCAGCTTTTGTCCGGTCTATATGAAAGGCTTTAACCGGCTAATACTGAAAAACCTTTCTTGGGATAAAGGTTCTGAAATTGTCAATCATCTGAGAGGTTGGCTCAAAAAGTACAACGGTGGGCGTTCCTCCCTGTCTGTGGAATATAAACCAGATATCTGCATTGGGCGATAAGGATGTAAAATCCTTAACTGTCTTACATTCTTTCATCTCATGAGTATACTGAGCGGATTTTACCTTTGCCACCACTTCAAATTCCTTGCAGCTCATGGAAAATACCCGTTTTCTTTTACGCTGATTCGCTATCATGTCAATGTCCAAATCGCCGTTGGTTACGGAATATTCATACTCAATGTTGCGTCGGGTAATAAGAATATATGCCAGATAACCGATTCCGAAAACAACAACAATGGCGAAGGATTGAAGAAAAGTAAAGGCTACAAAGCTGAGAATGAGTGCCACCAATACCATGAGAACGGCAAAAGCGATATCGGTGGGCGTCTTCCGTCTCTTGACAATTTTTTCAATAAATATATCCATTTAAGGATTCCCCTCCTCTTAAGGATCGGTTGCGATCCTTAAGTTTGATTTTAGCATATCCCTCCTGCCTGTGGCAATGTTGTATTTTATGGGGAAGGGGCATTGGCGCTTACAGGCCGAAGAAGAAGACCTCGCACATTTTGTCGGATGCATTGCAGGTTTGCAGCGCTTTTATCACCTGCTGCTCTGTGATTTGTCCTACAATCTCCATATTTGTGTTCAGCACGTAAAGGATGTGAAACCGGTCATAATCCATACGCTGCAGCGCGTCGCCCAGAGTGCAGCTGTCCATGACCACCACATGCCTTACGGGGTACACGCCCTTGCTTATAATCCGCTGTTTTCGATTAATCAGATTTTCCAGTTTCATCATACCTACCTTCTCTTCCAGAAGTCTTGTGCCGGGAAGTACCAGGGCAGCGGCCAAGAGACTTGGATTTCTAAGAATAATAAGCTGTAAAAGTCCTCCGGCATACATAAGGATTCTTACAACAATGGTCACCCGCTTTATAAGCACAAAGGCGCCTGAGCTTCCCATGAGCTTGTATAGTACAATGAGCGCTATCTGTCCTCCGTCCAGCGGATACATAGGCAGAAGATTAAAAACGCCTATGGCAAGATTGGCATCACACAAAGCGGCCAATTCCCCGTCATACCTCCACAATATGGCTGCGATTAAAAAGTTGCCTGCCGGTCCGGAAAGATAAAAAAGGGTCATCTTCTTAAAGCTTTTGAAATTTCCTCTCAGCCGGGCTTTCATACCCACGGCTGTCGGCCTTACATACATAAGTGACATACCGAGAAGCCGTGCGCAAAGCGCATGGGCTCCCTCATGCAGAAGCACAGCAAGGATGGAGGCAATAATTATTGCAATCAGGGCGATCCCCCCAACCACCTGGAACACTCTGCAACAAGGTTTTGAAAGCCGTCAAGCAGGCTTTTTGGCTCAATATGTGTCTCCACCACCTGCTTTTTTACAAAAGCCAGTGCTGGGGCCATATCCGCGCGTTCCTGCATTAAAAGAATAATGCCAAGCAATGCAAAGCAGGCAAGTGATTGTTTGATGATTTTAACAGCCAGGACATTTATCCGGTTGTTTTCACCTTCTCCTTCCCTGTCGGTATGGGCTTGGCGATAGGTATGACCCGCAGTCCCCCCACGGTAGGATTCACCGGGGGGCAATGGGCTTCTAAAGGCTTGAGTATGTCCTGCCGAATAGGCATTGGTCTTTTGCATCCGTCTGTATAACGCGGGATCAACCTTGCGGAAGGTGGAAGGCTGGTAGCTGCGCAGGGAGGAGTCCTGCTGATAGCTCTGTCTGAGATTATATTCATCCATTGAATCTTCTACGCCGTTGCTTGGATTTTCTGTGTTCCTGCCTTCTTCATTTCTGCCGCCCAGGCTGGACCACATACCATCCTCAGTTGCTTCCGGCGCAGCCGAATCGAAGGCATAGCTCTTACCGCTGCCCCGAACATCGTTGGCCACACTGTCTGCGGCTGTGGACATGGGCTCCTTGTCCTCACCGCCGTTTTTCTCGCCAGCCTCTTTGAATTCCTTTGATACAGGCGCAATCCGTCGCCTCTGGATATAGCTTTTATATTTATCGTAATTTGTTTCCGAAGAGCTCTCCATCCATTCCATCCCAAGTCCTCCTGACTTTTATCTCCCGTTACTGCACTGTCCAAAGC
>JAEXPO010000460.1 GCA_023446675.1 Bacillota bacterium
CGCCTTAGCTTTGGGCTCGTCATGAACGCTTTACCGGTCAGCCTTATTCAACGATGATACTCTTAATTTCGTTAATAAAAGCATCGGACTGATCGTTGTGAACCTCAACCTTAATGGGCTTGCTCAGATCAAGACTGAAAATACCCATGATAGATTTGGCATCAACAATATATCGGCCTGAAGTTAAATCCACATCAAAGTCGTACTTGTTTACAATATTTACAAAGTCCTTTACATCATTGATGGATTTCAGTAAAATGTTGAATGTTTTCATAGCGTTTAGCACCACCTTTCCATTACGATTCAATATCGTGTATACTACTCTATATTAGCTTTCTGGCATAAAGGTGTCAATGATGAAAATGCTGATAATAGAACGCAATATTTAGATATAAAGTAGGAAAGTGATACAAAATGAATAAAAAAACGGTATCGTTTATTACGCTTGGCTGCAAGGTTAATACTGCCGAAACCGAAGGTATGAAAAGGCTTTTCAGGGATTCAGGCTATTCGGTCTTAGGTGAAGGCCTGGCTTCTGATGTTTATATTATTAATACCTGTACCGTAACCAATATGGGTGACAGGAAATCCCGGCAGATGCTGCGCCGGGCTCATGCCCTCAATCCGGAGGCCATTATTGCCGCTGTTGGCTGCTTTGCCCAGGTATCGCCGGAGGAAGCGGCTAAAATAGAAGGTGTCAGCCTGGTTGTAGGCAACAACCTTAAGGGACGCATTGTGGAGCTTGTAGAGGAAGCGATGTCGGAACGGGGGAGCAGCCGTGTGCGTGTGGAAGAAAGACGGAATCTTACTGAATTTGAGGAATTGCCGGTGGAGGCCTATGACGGACAAACCCGGGCCTTTTTGAAAATTCAGGACGGCTGCAACCAATTCTGCTCCTACTGCATTATTCCTTATGCCCGCGGCCCTATCCGGAGCCGTTCCTTTGCCGAGGCGTTGGAAGAGGCCAAACGTTTTGCTGACAAGGGCTTTAAGGAAGTGGTGCTTACAGGCATTCATCTTACTTCTTATGGAGATGAGAAGGAAAAAACAGGTCTTCTTAACCTTATTGAAGCCGTACATGAAATCGAGGGATTGGAGCGCATACGCCTGGGATCCCTGGAGCCGCTTTTTCTGTCGGAGACCTTTATAAAAGGGGCCGGCACGCTTCCAAAGCTGTGCCCCCATTACCATATTTCACTGCAAAGCGGCAGCGGGGGAGTATTGAAGCGGATGAACCGCCGTTACACAACCGAGGAGTACCGAAGTATTGTTACACTTTTAAAAACCCATATACCTGATGTGGCTATTACCACGGATGTTATGGTAGGCTTTCCGGGTGAAACGGAAGCTGAGTTCCAGGAATCCCTGGACTTCTGCAAGGAAATGGCCTTTTCCTGGGCCCATATTTTTAAGTATTCTCCCAGAAAGGGAACGCCTGCTGCTCAGTATAAAGAACAGGTTGCACCGGAGCTTAAGGAAGAGCGGAGCCGCCGCATGCTAAATGTTGCGGTTGAGAACCGGGAAGCCTTTTACCGTGGGTTTATGGGAAGAACGCTTCCCGTCCTTCTTGAAAAAGAAATAAAAGAAGGAATATATGAGGGCTTTACGCCAAATTATATACCCATAAAGGTAGAAGCGACTGCAGAAACATTGGCGGGCGGTACTGTCGTAAATGTGGCGCTTAAAGGAATAGAAGGCGATACTATGACAGGAATTGTACGTCAAGGAGATTATTGTAATTTATTCAAATTAATCTGATGTCAGTTCTCAATATTTATAGCTAAAGAGAGAGCAGATTGCCCAGAAATATTGATTTCATGCCGCTCTTGTATTAAGATGAATGTATATAGAGAAAGCGAGCAGGTGATAGTATGTATTCCGGAACGATGAAATTTGATTTCAGTAATGAAAGCGCAAACCAGACCCGTGATATTATTTTTGCGGTTTATGAAGCCCTCAGTGAAAAAGGCTACAATCCCATAAGCCAAATTGTGGGTTATATTCTTTCCGGAGATCCTACCTACATCACCAATCATAACAATGCCAGAAGTCTTATCCGGCATTTGGAGCGGGATGAAATTCTGGAGGAGCTTGTTCGTCACTATTTAAAGCAGGAAATTTAATTCGTATAAATGATGGAGTAAAGCCGGGTGTCTGTTCAAAAAGCGTTGCCCGGCTTTTTTATGTCCGCCCGGCAGTGTGCCTTGAATCGAAAGGACATCGAAACGAGGAAAGAAAGTCTTTCTTTATAATAAGTCAGCCTTTTAAATTACGAATGATTACGAACCATTACGAACCATTACGAATGATTGCGAACCATTACGAATCAATGAAGCTTTAAGCTTTATATGGGTATTGACACCGGTACGGGGCTTTGGTATTATAAATTCAATCGAATACAATACAATCTTCAGGGCAGGGTGCAATTCCCTACCGGCGGTAATGTGGTTTTCCATTAGCCCGCGAGCGAAAGCAGACCTGGTGTGATTCCGGGGCCGACAGTAAAGGCTGGATGAAAGAAGATTTTTCTGTGTCAATGACTATGATCTTTACCCTGATGAGCGCTCATCAGGGTTTTTCGTTTTCATTGCTTTTTCTCCCTACACCTCCGGTTGTATTGTAAACAGTAAATTTCAAGGAGAAATGTATTATGAAAATGAAAATGTCTGTCAAACAGCTGGTGACCATGGCGGTACTGGCAGCTCTCTCCGTGGTAATTATTTCTGTTATCAAATTTCCCATTATCCCTGCCGCACCTTATCTGGAATATGAGCCGGGGGATGTGCCCATGCTCATCAGCGGATTTCTTTTCGGTCCTCTTTCAGGCATGCTGGTGCTGGTGGTAGGGTCGGTCATTCAGGCTTTAACCGTAAGCGCTCAGAGCGGCTGGATAGGCCTTGTTATGCACCTGATTGCTTCCGGAGCACTTATTCTGACCTCCTCTTTGATCTACAAGCGCCATAAGAATGTGAAGGGCGCCATTTTAGGGCTGGCCCTTGGCTGTGTGGCTATGACACTTGTGATGATTCCCATGAACCTGTTTTTTACCGTACATTTCTGGGGAACTCCCCGTGATGTGGTGGTGGCTATGATACTGCCTGTGCTGGTGCCCTTTAATTTAATTAAATCGGTGGCCAATTCCCTGATTACCCTTTTGGTTTATAAAAGTCTTAGCCGCTGGATAGGAAAATAAGTCAGGTTTTTGTTAAAAGGAGCGGGACAACCTTTACTTTTTGGGTAACATAATGTATGCTAATATGTGGTTATTAATTTAACAATTATGAGTAAAGGAGCAAATATATGAAGCAATATCTGGAAATCGAGAATGTATTTGGCAGAGAAATCATCGATTCCCGTGGAAACCCCACCGTTGAAGTAGAAGTCATTGTAGAAGGCGGTTACGTTGGACGTGCGGCGGTTCCTTCCGGCGCATCCACCGGAGCATTCGAAGCTGTTGAACTCCGTGACGGCGACAAGGGTCGCTATCTGGGCAAGGGCGTTCTCAAAGCTGTTGAAAACGTCAATGACATTATCGCACCTGAAATTGTGGGTCTCAACGTATTCGATCAGATTCTTATTGACAAGACCATGATCGCTCTTGATGGAACCCCCAATAAGGCGAAGCTTGGTGCCAACGCCATTCTTGGTGTTTCCTTGGCCGTTGCCAAAGCAGCAGCTGAAGCTCTGGTCCTTTCTCTGTACCAATACATCGGCGGAACCAACTCCAAGGTTCTCCCCGTTCCCAT
>JAEXPO010000507.1 GCA_023446675.1 Bacillota bacterium
CCTCCATTTTAATGGTCCTTCCGTTTACGTTAATTCCTCTTAAAAAGACACCCAGAGTCTTTTCATTCTCATTCATAGCACCATGCTCCTTTTTTGTTGACTGAAGCTCTAAATCTTTTTCTACTCAAGAAGGGGGAGTGCCTGCTGTTCATAACCGTAAGCGGCCTCCAGGCAGGCTGTAATTTCATCCTTAACGGCTTGCTCTGAGCAGTCCTTAGTGCGCTTTAGCGTAAAGGCCTTCATCCATGCTTCATAAGAAAGCCGGTAAAGCTCGGCTAACGGGGTAGAAGCATGCTTTTCCATGAAGCTCCATGCAAAATACCGCAAGCCGGCAATGTTCCCTAATGTGTATTCCACCTGCCAGGACAAAGGGCCTTCCGTATTTTTTATGAACTCCATCAGAACCGGGAAGGCTGCCAGGCCGCAGGCATTTTCACACCACTCATTGCCCTTGAGATGCTCTGCGGCCAATCGGAAGGTTTCTTTTACAATCTCCTCCATGGGGCGCTTTTCAAAGCCTGTGAGAGTTAAAACCGAGAGTATGGGGATCTCAAGCTGACCAAGCTTTTCATAGGGCAGGGATTCTTCCTCGCCCCGGTTTTTTTTTGTATAAAGGATCTGTTTGCTTTCATCATAGCCAATAATTAACCCCCACTCGGCATCGCCTAAATCCCAGGCAATGGCGGCCAGACCGTTGTCAATTGAGGCTTTAATCTGTTCAAGAGCTGCCTTGCGGCGTTGTTCCTCCCATTCACCCTCATGCCATAGGCGTTCGGTATACGCGCATTTCAGTCCTGAATTTTCCACCCAGGCCTTCTGTTGGTCAAACTGCCATATGCTCATGGCGCTGGGGCATAAATCCTTATTAACCCAAAGCCGAAAGGCAAAGCCGCTGACAGCGATAATGTCGTCCTTCCAATCCTGCCAGGGGCTGTGTGCCACCGCTGCGGAGAGGCATTTGTTCAAGGTATGGAGGTAACCGGTTTTATCATTGATTCCGTCAAAGGAAAGATCCAGTTTTTTCATAGAATTTCAATCCTTTCGCATTTTAATGGGAATGTAGATTTTTTCACAATACGTCCGGCTGCTGTCCACATAGCATTCAAATTCATAGCCTACGGTGCGCTCAAAGCCGTTTTGTTCCAGCCAGACAGGTATATAACGCCAGGTTCGGTGGATTTGATTTACAAAATTGTAGTGGGTGGCAGGGGGAGTAGTAAACACCGCATAGTCGCCCCCCGGTATACTGAGCCTTACTGTCCCACGGATATCACCGGACGCCTCCTCCTCACGAATACCTATAAAGTAATCCAGATGTCTTGTTTCAGGATTCCATAAGCTCACGCCGTAATCCATTAAATCCATTCGGCCGCCCAGCTTAAGCGAAAGCTTGCGGCAGTTGTACTTGTTCCAGAAAATAGCCGGAAGCTTTTCGTCACTTAAGTACACCCTTAAATGGAACCCGTCAAGTGTCACCCTTTCGGGAAACAGAACAAAGGGCTCGGGATTAAGATTATAGGGCTGAAAAAGCATCAGGCTGTTTTGAGCTGCCCGGAATTCGGAGGGCAATACATGGTGCTCACTTCGGAAAGCACGGATGAAGTTCTCCTTTGAGTTAAAGCCATAGGAGAATGCTATTTCCGCGATGGATTGATCAGAGCCCTCGCCAAGCTGCCGGGCAATCTCCGAAAGACGGCGTTTACGGATATAGTCGGCGGGAGTTAACCCCACCACCTGTCTGAACACCCGAAGAAAATGATACGGCGAATAACCCGCTTCCCTGGCAAGCAGAGGTATGGACAATTCCTCGGTTAAATGCGCCTCTATATAACAGAGGGTTTGTCGTATGTACTCGTGGTATTTCATAAGTCTCCACCCGTAATTAATTTGGAAACGCGCTTCTATTAAGGAGTATATCTTTTATGGCAGGCAGTGGGTTGATATTTATTGCTTAGATGCTTTGTACCAAATAAATTATATCCCGGCAGGTGAAATAATTAAAGAATGGGTTAAGGTTTATACGGGCTTGACAGAAACTGATATTGCACTGATATTGCAGGAAGAAGCCAGGGGCCTTTCCCGGCTTGTATTTGCCATTTAATCATATTATACTGTTTATACCAATAAAAATGAATTTTCAGGCATTATCTAAATAAAAGCTCCGTGAAAAAACTGAAATACTCTTTTATAGAGTATTAACGAAGTATAAAAAGGACCGAGGTGTTGCCCAGTTGGGTGAATTATTCGTAAGAAAAGCGCTGGCATCCGATTTGGAGAGGATTGTTCAAATCTATTGGGATGCCATTGATAACATGGAAAAAACCGGAATTCATCAATGGGATAAGGTGGTTTATCCCACCCGAGGGGATGCGGAGTCAGCCCTGAGAGAAGGAACATTATTCGTTTGTCTAAGCGAAGACAGGGTGGAGGGAACCTTTATCATAAATGAGGAACAAGCCCGTCAATATTTGCCGCTGCCCTGGAAATACAATCAGGGAAAAGCTCTTGTTCTCCATACTCTGGCTGTTCATCCCCTTGCGGGAGGCCGTGGTATGGGGAATTTTATTATGAATTACATTTATGCTCATGCAAAGGGAAATGGGTATTCCGCCATAAGGCTGGATACCTTCCGTTACAACAAGGGGGCCATGGCCCTTTACGGAAAGGCCGGCTACGAATATGTGGGCGATATTGTGTTTGAACATAAACGTCCTGGTTTTCAGGAAGGCTATGTGTGCTTTGAAATCGAAGTAAAATAAGGGAGTATCCGATATGAAGAATAAGATTCGATGGGGTCTTTTGGCCCCGGGAGGCATCGGCAACAAGTTTATGAAGGGACTTAGCTCTCTTGAGGGGGGCGAGGTACTGGCGGTGGGCTCACGTTCACTTCAAAGGGCTCAGGCCTTCGCTTCCCAGTACGACATTCCCAGAGCCTACGGAAGCTACGAGGAGCTGGCAAGGGATCCGGATCTGGACATCATTTATGTCGGCACGCCCCATCCCTTCCATGCCGGGTGTATGCTGCTGTGTCTTAACGAAGGCAAGTCCGTGCTTTGTGAAAAGCCCTTTACTCTCAATTACAAGCAAGCGCTGGAGGCGGTGAGCCTTGCCAGAAAAAACAACCTTTTTCTTATGGAAGCCATGTGGACACGCTTTCTCCCTGTCATTGTAAAGGTGAGGGAATGGCTTAAGGAAGGTCTTATCGGCGATGTTCGCCTTTTTAAGGGTGACTTTGGGTTTCGTGCCAA
>JAEXPO010000632.1 GCA_023446675.1 Bacillota bacterium
GGTCTTGACGGCGTTAAACGCGGTCTTGTTCCCCCGGCTCCTGTTGAAAAGAACATTTATACCATGGATCCCAAGGAAAGAGCCGCCCTTAAAATTGAGAGCCTTCCGGAAAATCTCCATGACGCCCTCAACGCTCTCGAACAGGACAGCCTCATTATGGAAACGCTGGGCTCCCATGCCGCCTCCCGGTTTATTATGGCAAAAAGGCAGGAATGGGATGATTATAAAACAAAGGTACATCAATGGGAATTGGAGCAGTATCTCTACCGGTATTGATTACCTCGCCAGATTAATGCTCAATGGCGAGTCACACAGAAAGTGAGGATTTACGGTGGATATAAACTGCAATATCCTGCTGACCCTGCGTCAGCAGGAATCCATAGAGCAGATTCGCGGTATATTGTCGACCAGAGGCTATTTTATCGTCGATTCCTGCACCTCCGGCATGCAGGCTCTCAGAACAGCGGGCTACCACCAGATCGACATAGCCGTGGTGGGGTTTATGCTTTCCGATATGCCCGGCCTGAATTTTGCCAGCGATCTGCAATCCCAGCACAATTGCTCCGTTTTAATGATTACCCCACCCGAGCAGATAAGCTACGTGCGGCAAAATGCAGGAACCAATGACATTGTTTGTCTGCCAAGGCCCGTAACCCCCCAATCCCTCTTAACCTCCATCGACTTGATTTTGCAGTACCGGGAAAGAATCCAGAGTCTCACCCGGGAAACCCACAAGCTCCGTCTCGATCTGGAACGGCGCTCCCTGGCGGAGAAGGCCAAAACCCTTCTTATGAACCGGTTCAATATGGGCGAGTCGGAAGCCTGGAGGCAAATGCAGAAGCAAAGCATGGACACGGGAAAGCCTCTTACGGAGGTGGCGGAGGCTATTATCCGGGAACACGGAAAAATACGCCGGTAGGGACAAGTCTCAAATTAACAGCGAGATGCTTAAATTATTTAATATAACAAAGTAAGCGTTTAACGATCTAAAGCGGGCTATGCCCGCAACCCAATTTGGAAGAAGCGTCGATTAAGATTTCTTGCTTTTTATTGACGTTTATCAACGATAAGGTACTAATTTTTTCAGGTAGGTGATGTATTCTATGGGTCAACAAAAAGAAATACAACAGGTAGCACCCCTATGGCGTCCGGAATTTGAGCACGACAACTGCGGAACGGGTTTCGTTGCGCATGCCGGCGGGCAGAAATCCCATGACATTGTCAGAGACGCTCTTGAGGTATTAAACCGGCTTTCCCACAGAGGCGGCACGGGTGCCGATCCGGATACGGGAGACGGTGCGGGTATTTTAATTCAGATTCCTGATGCCTTCTTTCGAAAGGCCGTCGATTTTACTCTTCCCAAAGAGGGAAGCTACGCCGTGGCACAGCTTTTTCTCCCAAGGGATCCCGAAAAAAGGGAGCTGTGTGAAAAGCTTGTGGAGAAAACGGTAACAGGCGAGGGTTTTCGCTTTATAGGTTCCCGTTCGGTTCCGGTTAACCTCCATGCCTGCGGCAACGGAGCACGTATTTCCGCTCCCTGGGTGACACAGGTATTTATCGGTTATCCGGATAGCTTAAAGAGCGAGGCAACCGACGCCGCCCTCTACATTTTAAGGCGCAAAATTGAAAAAGAAGCGGAAATAAAGGGCTATGATATTTACGTTGCAAGCCTTTCTAATAAAACCATTATTTACAAGGGTATGATGCATGCCTGGCAGCTGGCGGAATTCTATCCCGACCTGGGCGACGAAAGCTTTGCCTCCGCTCTGGCCATGGTACACTCCCGCTATTCCACCAACACCTTTCCCAGCTGGAGCCGTGCCCAGCCCTGCCGTTACCTGGCTCACAACGGGGAAATCAATACCTTAAGGGGTGTTGAAAGCTCCACCGCCGCCGCAGAGAACTTCCTTCACGGCGGTGCTCTTGAAAGCAGCATTAAGGATATCCTGCCGATTATCAATGCCGACGGCAGCGACTCCATGAAATTTGACAACCTTTTTGAGTTCCTGTGCCTCTCGGGACGCCCTATGGCCCAGGTGCTTATGATGATGATGCCCGGTCCCTGGTCCAAGGATCACACCATGCCGGAAGAGCAGCGCCTCTTTTATCAATATGCGGCCTGCATGATGCCCCCCTGGGACGGCCCTGCAGCCATGGTCTTCACCGACGGCCGCAGCATCGGCGGTGTTCTGGATCGTAACGGTCTTCGTCCCGCCCGCTGGATACTTACCCGTGACGGCCACATGATCCTGGCTTCCGAAGCCGGTGTGGTGGACTATCCTCCGGAGGAGATCGTGAGAAAGGGCAAGCTTGGCCCCAATCAGATGATCCTTTTGAATACGGAAACCGGAGAGCTCCAGGAGGACGGCCAGCTTAAAAGCGTTTATTGCAAAGGTCCCTGGCATACCTGGCTTAAGGAAAACTGCGTGGATGCAACCCAAATTGAAAAGGTTCCCTACGCTACTCCCGATAAGCGCAATCTGGATAAAATGCAGCGTCTTTTTGGCTGGACCTATGAGGACAGAATGAGCGTAGTGCTTCCCATGTCCCAGTCCGGCCTTGATCCGATAGGCGCAATGGGTTATGACGCTCCCCTTGCGGTATTGTCTAAAAAATATCAGCCCCTGTTTAACTATTTCCAGCAACTCTTCGCCCAGGTAACCAACCCCCCCATCGACTCCATCCAGGAGGAGCTGGTTACGGGTATGGATGTCTTTATTGGAAAGAGTGCGGACTTTACACAGGATAAGCCTGAAAACTGTACTAAAATTCATCTGGACTCGCCTATTTTAAGCCCCAGCCTCTTTGAGAAAATCAAGGCGGGTATCGACGGCTTCCCTGCAATGGAAGTACCCATGCTGTTCAATAAGGAAGAGGGCCTTCAAAAGGGTATTGAGCATTTCTTTGCCGCGGCGGAAAAAGCCATTCAGGACGGAGCGGTGCTGCTAATTCTGACAGACAGGGAGGCTTCCGGCGAACAAATTCCTATTCCCTCCCTCCTGGCTTCGGCAGGACTGCACCACCACCTTATCCGCAAGGGTGTGAGAGGCCAGTGCTCCCTTATTGTAGACAGCTACGAGCCCAGGGAGGTTCACCATGCGGCCTGCCTTATCGGCTTCGGTGTGAAGGGTGTGTATCCCAGAGGTGCTTACGAGGTCATTTCCGACATGGTAAGAAGCCGCCACATCGGCAACCTGTCACTGGATAAGGCCTTTGACAATTACATTCACGCGGTGGATCACGGTATATTAAAGGTTATGTCCAAAATGGGCATCTCCTGCGTGGACGGCTACATACGCGCTCAAATTTTTGAGGCGGTGGGCCTTTCCCAGGAAGTGGTGGATAAGTTCTTCACCGGTACCGTTACCCGTGTGGGCGGCCTTTCCCTGGCAGAAATTGAAGCGGAATGCTTCAAGCGCCACCAGGAGGCCCTGGACAATATGGAATCGGCTCTCCCCTCCGGCGGACGCTTCCAGTTTAAGAAGGACGGCGAGGAGCACCTTTACAATCCCGAAACCATCCATCTTATTCAGACGGCTGCCAAAACCAATGATTACGAGCTTTACAAGGAATATAAAAAGCGTATTACCGGCGAATCCCAGGTTACCCTTAGAAGCCTTTTGGGCTTTAAGAAGGGCAAGAGCGTGCCTCTGGATGAGGTTGAGCCTGTGGAGCGCATTGTCCGCCGCTTTAAAACCGGCGCCATGTCCTACGGCTCCTTAAGCTTAGAAGCCCATCAATGTCTGGCTGAGGCTATGAACCGCATCGGCGGCAGAAGCAACAGCGGTGAAGGCGGCGAGGATCCGGCCCGACTTGGAACCATCCGCAACAGCAAAATCAAGCAGGTGGCCTCCGGTCGTTTCGGCGTAACCAGTGAATATCTGGCCTCCGCCGAGGAAATTCAGATTAAAATGGCTCAGGGCGCCAAGCCCGGCGAGGGCGGACAGCTTCCCGGCAGCAAGGTTTATCCCTGGGTTGCCAAAGTGCGTAATTCAACCCCCGGTGTGGGACTTATTTCACCGCCCCCTCAC
>JAEXPO010000652.1 GCA_023446675.1 Bacillota bacterium
AAAAGGGAGCACCGATGGCTGCGGGGGGACTGGCAGCTGCTGCCATGGTTGTTTATGAAGAGATCCCTGGACGGAAAAGGCCTGTGCGCTTTATCCAAGTGGAAAATCTTTGACAACCTGAGACGGAGCCTGGTTCCTTTGAGCAAGACACTGTTTGTTTTGCTGAATCTGGCATGGATGCCGGAGGCCTTTTACCTTTGGCTCTTTCTCGTGTTTTTTAATGATTTGTTTAACCTAGTTGTTCTGTTAATGGCAGTGATTACCCAGAAGCTAATCCGGCCCAAGCTGGCCCTTGTTTATAAAAGCCTTTTAAAGGAGCTTGCCACCATAGTGGAAAGGGCTCTCCTGGAATTTACAATCACCCCCTACCGTGCTTATGTGGCAACAGATGCTATTATAAGAACGTTGTACCGGATCTTTATCAGCAAGAGGAATCTGCTTCGCTGGAACACGGCGGAAGCGGTGGACGCTTCAATCATCAATACCAGAAAGGGCTATTTTCTTACCATGTGGAGCTCCCTTCTCCCGGTTGCGGCGCTGGCAGCCCTTTTATTTATGGGCTATTTGAATCCGGGAGGCATTATTCTTACGTCGATCCTTATTTTGGACTGGGGCCTTGCCTTTGAAGCCGCGTATTGGATAAGCCAGCCTGAAAGGAAGCCTGAGCTCAGGGATAAGGCTCAGGACAGCGAGCTGCTTTTGGACACCGCCCGCAGAACCTGGCGGTTTTTTAAGGAGCTTTCCACCAGGGAAAACAACTGGCTTTGCCCTGATAATTATCAGATTTCAATGGTTGAAAAAGTCAGCGATAAAACCTCGCCCACAAATATAGGGCTTCAATTTCTGGCCATCCTGTCGGCCAGGGATTTTGGGTTTGAAACCCTGAGCTCTACGGTTGAGGCTTCGGAAAACCTGATGGAAACGGTTCAGAAGCTGCTGAAATGGAAGGGGCATCTTTATAACTGGTATCATGTTAATACCTTGGAGGTGCTGAGCCCTGCCTATATATCAACCGTAGACAGCGGCAATTTTCTGGGACATCTGGTCACCTTGAAAAACGGTCTTCTGGAGCAGATAGACAAGCCTCTCTATCCGGACCGTTTTCTTACTGAGCTTAGAGTTGCGGTAAAGAACAGCAATAAGGAAATTGCGCTGAGAGCGGGCAAGGCGCCGAGAACAGGCAACCCTGCCACAAATGAGCTTGGGTCCGGGTTTTGGAAGGTAGGCGAGCTGATACAGGCTATTGCGGATATATGGGAAAGCCTTAGCGAGAGGGAGCTTAAATCGGTTACGGATTACCGCTGCACCAGGCAGCTAATGAACCTTATTGACAGCATTGTCAATGAAGCCGCAGCCTTAAAGCTGAAGGAGGAGAGCTTTTCCTCCTATCCTACCCTTCGCCGCCTTGCACAAGAGGACAATAAATTTGCCAATAGCATGATAAACCGGATCCGGGCGCTTGCTGACAAAATTGACTGGATTGTGGCAAATGCGGATTTCCGCTTTTTGTTTAACGAAAAGCGAATGCTGTTCCATATCGGATACCATGTATCCTCCCACACGCTGGACGACGGCTGTTATGACCTGATGGCGTCGGAATCGGTGCTCACAAGCCTCCTTGCCATAGCGCTGGGGGAAGTGCCGTTGAAGCATTGGTACCGGCTGGGAAGGCCCCTGACCATGGTCAAGGGTATTCCGTGCTTTGTATCCTGGAGCGGCACGATGTTTGAATATCTCATGCCCAATCTTGTGCTGAAGGAATACGAAGGCTCGGTCTATGCCCAAACCTCCAGGGCGGCGGTTCTCCAGCATATGAAGTATGCCAGGGAGGCGGAGATACCCTGGGGGATATCCGAATCCCAGTATTACCGTTTTGACTTAAACTCAAATTACCAGTACAAAGCCTTCGGTGTTCCAAAGATAAGGCTTCAGCCGGTTCGTAAGAATTCGCTGGTGGTTGCGCCCTATGCCACGATGCTGGCTTTGGATATCGCGGAAGAGGAATGCATGAAGAATCTCACGCGGCTGAAGGAATTAGGAGCCTTTGGTGATTATGGCTTCTATGAATCGGTTGATTTCAACGTGCCCAATTCGGTGGAGCTAACACCCTATTGCATTGTAAAATCCTATATGGCCCATCATCAGGGGATGAATCTGGCTGCCATTAACAATTATCTGAACGGGGGGATTCTTCGGGAGCGGTTTCATGGGGAGATGATGATAAAGGCCTCGGAAGTCCTGCTGGAGGAAAAACGCCAATCCTGTCTCATTTCCATTGCCAGGCAGGGATATACCATTAAAATCGGAAAGCCCCTTTTTAAAGAAGATAATTATAATAACCGGTATGTCAACAGCCCGGGCGTGAATTCGCCTGTTGTTAATTATTTGTCAAACGGTAAGTATCAGCTGATGCTGACAAGCGATGGGGACGGCTTCAGCAAATATGAGGACAGGATGCTTTACCGCTGGCGATCGGATATTTACGCGAATACAGGTCATTATATCTATATCAAGGATGTGAAGCAGGGTAAGCTTTGGAGTGCCGCCTATCATCCGACAAGGACGGAGCCGGAGGATTACCAGGTGATTTTCTGCCCTCATAAAGCGGAGTTTAAACGCAGAGACGGGGATATCTCGTCCCACATGATTGTCAGCCTGGATCCGGACCATCCTGTTGAGATACGCAAGGTTACCCTTACCAACCACGGAAATGAGGAAAAGCTTTTGGAGGTGACCAGTTACCTGGAGGTAGTGGATGATACCCATGCTGCGGAGTTAAGCCATCCGGCGTTTAACAAGCTCTTTCTGGAAAGCGAGTACCTGGAGGAGCAGGAAATCTTTATTGCAAAGAGACGGCAAAAGAAGGAGGATGATAATCCTTATCTGATGCACATGGTAAAAACGGGGACCCCATTGTGCAGGAAAATAGAATATGAAAATGACAGAAAACGCTTTATCGGAAGAAACAATACCCTGGAGAACCCGGATTCGGTAGTGAACAGCATTGCCTTTTTTAACAATTCAGGCTTTTGCAATGATCCGATTATGAGTCTGAGGGCGCAGTTTGTTATAAAAGCGGGTGAAACCGTTTCCCTTTCCTTCATTACGGGGGTGTGCGGCAGTAAGGAGGATGCGGTAAAAATCGCAGGGGAATTGAATGTAGGCTACCGCATTGATGATATCCTGGAGAAATTCCGGCTTCAAAAGAACCTGGAGTTAAAATATCTGGAAATTTCGGGAACCCAGCTCAACGCCTTTCAGGATCTCATAAGCCCCATCTTCTATCCTTCGGATAGTTACCGTGGGCCGGATGAAAATATAAGGCGAAACTTTAAGAATCAGAGCTTCCTGTGGAAGTTCGGCATATCCGGCGATAATCCCATTCTGCTTTTGATGGTTCGCTCCATTGAGGACGAAAGAATAGTGAAGGATGTTTTAAAGGCCTACGAATACCTGAGAATCAACCGTATTATGGTGGATCTGATTATTCTGATTGAGTCCAGGCAGGGCTATCTTCAGCAGATAGACGAATTAATCAACGATATGACAAGCTCTCTCCGGATTTATGATTCGGGAAGCGAGAAGCCAAGCTTCTTTATGCTGCATACCTATGAGCTGGTGCCGTCGGAGATTGATTTATTGTATACGGTGGCCCGGGTCGTCTTTTCAGAGAAGACAGGGATTTATTTTACCAATGTCAAAGAAAATCAGTACGAATGGCTTGAGGAATATTAGGTTTAAGGAGAGGAAGCTTTGAACACACAGCAAACCGCCGATGCACCGGCAGCAGAGGAAAAAGAATCGGAGAAGCTTGAATTTTTCAATGGCTTCGGGGCTTTTGCCTGTGGGGGCAAAGAATATGAAATTCTGCTGGAGGGTAATAACAG
>JAEXPO010000020.1 GCA_023446675.1 Bacillota bacterium
GATGTGGACCATCGCTGAATGAAGAGTCTTGAGTAAATCGCTAATCTGGCCTTCCAAATTTTCAATACGCTTTTTGAGTTGCTCATTTTCCTCTGCCAACTTTCGGTTAAACATCTTTCTTTCCACCTCCTCTCCTGTAATCTGGGTCCTTACCGTCCACCGGGTCACTCCACCCTATGACGGCTATTCAGTTTTCAATGTGCTGCATCCTCACTTCAAATGAGGGTGGGATTATGCAGGCTTGCCACGCTTAAATTGGTTACTCTCTGCCGCCTGCTGTTTCTCTTTCAGCTTCTGCACTATGTATTCCGGTTCCACGTACTCGGACAAGACCCCGTTTTCACGGATTTTGCAATAAATCGGGATGTCAAGTTTCTTCATGCGGAGCCCTCCACGTCAACTATTGTTGACAGCCAGTCAACAAAAAGTTTATCAACGGTAATTTCGGCCTCGCCCATTTCTCTAAATTTATCCCTCGTACGTAAGCATTCGGAAAGAGAGAACGGGACCTTGAAGTTCATTTTTAACGCTATGGAATTCTCGGATAGTTCCAGAAAATCGGCGAAGGTTTTATAAGACCAGTCATACTTGGCGAGCATTCCCCGTAAATCGGGATACGGTTTGAACGGGACCGCGGGTTTTGTTGTTACCAAAGATACCACGGTAACACCTCACTTTCTTTGTCAACAATTGGGGACATGCTCATTATAGTCTGAGTCAACGCCCGTTGTCAACTATTGTGGAATAAAAAAATAAAATAATTACACAACCGTATTATTTTTTTCACACAATCCTATTGCTATTTGTCAACAATAGTGTACAATATAGTAAATACGTTAAATAGTGGGAGAAAGATAATGGAAAAGTTTGAAGAACAAAACAGGATATTTGCAACGAGGCTCAAAGAGTTACGCATCAAGAATAATCTGTCTTTACGGGAACTTGCTGACTCTGTGGGGATCTCGTACCAAGCACTATCCTACTACGAAAACATGAAGCGGGATCCCTCTATTTGGGTAGTGAAAAGCCTTGCCGACTATTTTAAGGTTAGCTTGGGCTGGTTAATTGGAGAGGAGGAATAGCATTGAAAGCTGCGTTATATACGCGCGTGTCTACCGAAGAGCAGGTTGAAGGGTTTTCGCTTGCCGCACAGTTAAATGCCTTAACTAAATACTGCGAGGATAATAAAATTGATATCTTCGAGGTATATTCCGACGAGGGGGTTTCCGGTCAGAAAGAAAACCGGCCCCAGTTCCAACGAATGTTGACCGATGCGGACAAAAAACTCTTTGGGGTAATTCTTGTGCACAAGTTTGACCGTTTTGCCCGAAAGGTCGAGCTTAGCCAAAAGGTTAAGAACAAGCTTAAAAAAAGCGATATCGCGGTCATTTCCATAACCGAACCGTTGGAAGATTCACCAATGGGCTTTTTCGTTGGCGGATTACACGACCTATTAGCCGAATACTATGTTAGAAATCTGGCTATCGAGAGCAAGAAAGGTCACGTGGAGCGAGCAAGCCAAGGGCAGCATAACGGGTCGGTGCCCTACGGATATAAAATAGACAAGCTAACGGGCGACATGGTTATACGTGAGGACCAGGCGGCTATTGTTAGGCTAATCTATGATTTGTACAACAATAAGGGCTACGGGAGCACTAAAACCGCCGCCTATCTCAACGAAAATAGGATAGATACCGCCGTTAGGGGGACTTGGAATCACTTCACTGTAAACCGCATTCTGAAAAACCCGAAGTACATGGGCAAGATTTTGTATGATGGGAACATCTATGACGGCGTACACTCCCCTATAATCTCGCAGGAAGACTTCGAGCTTGCTCAGAAAAATCGGGGGGACCGTACTTGGAAAAGAAGTTATAGAGGCGCAAATTTTGAAAAGTTTGTGCTTCTAGGGTTGCTTAAGTGCGGGCAGTGCGGCTTCACCATAACGCTTTTTGCGACGTATTCAAAAAAGAAGCACAACGGCAAAATTAATCGCCGAACATCCCAATTTTATTATGCCTGCAACCACAGAACCCATTACATCCCCGGTCAACCGCATCCGTGCAGCAATCATAAGTATCGGGCTGCGGCAAAGCTTCAAAAGTACGTGGAGGATTTCATAAAAACGCACGTATTGGACCACATTGATAGCGATTTAAGAGTTTCCAGGAAGACACCTATTACAGGTATACTTGACGCGCGTAAAGAAAAAGTTATTGCGGAAAAGAGCCGTGCAAAGGCGGCATATCTTGCGGGCGTTTTCACCCTGGACGAGTACACAGACTTGAAAAATAATCACGATGCAGAATTAGCGGAGGTACAGCTGTTAAAAGAAAAAGAAGCAAAAGGGCCAGATTTAGAAATCTTTCGTTCGAAAGTTAAAAGCGCTTGGGATGAGTACGAATTGGCTGAAACACCGCCCGAAAAACGTCGCATCCTTCAAAAGTTCATCGAATCAATTCTTCTTTTCGAGGACCGAATCGAGATTATTTTTTATAGTTAATTGGGATAATGGGGACGGCCATTACATGGCTGAGACCCGCAACGCGAAAGCTTTCCTCCAGCTCCTCAGGCAAATCGTCGGTGTAGCCGATAAGCATGGCTGCGGCAATAACCGCCTGTTCCTCGTCCATGGTGCTGTGAAGGGATTGGGTTACCGAAGCCCGTATGCTGTAGCCGGCTTTCTTAAGAAAGAAGCCCCTTTCCTCTCCTGTCAGCACAAGGTTTTCCGGTTTAACACTCATGACTGCGGAGATTCCCCTGCCTGCCAGGAAGCGCCTGTAATCGAAGCCGCCTAAATTGCGCTGTCCGGAAGGAAGCTTGAGCTTTCCCGAAAGACTGACTCCCACCCCGTAATGAATTTTAGCCAGGGGCTGTTCTTCATAAATGGAGATACGTACAAGCCCGCTTCTCTCCAGGGCCTCCCCGTTATTCACAGACTGAACCTCGAGAATGAACACCGTTTTTTCCCCATCAAATACCGGCTCATTGGAGAGAATCCCCGTAAGCGTTACTTCCTGACCGTCCCAGTCAGCAAAGCGGTTATAATAGTAATCCTTGTAAAAACCGTGAAGTAAAAACCCAAGCATTAAAAAGGGCAGGCAAAGAAATAAAAAACGTGAAGAGCTGTTGAACTTCCTGCAAACGAGAAGCAGGGCTGCAGAAAGCAATAAAATCAGTATCAATGCCCATATTTTATGATTTATTCCATCATAGATTATAATTCCGCCTGCCATACAAAGGGCGGAAACCGCCAGAGGTCTTTTCAATGAGCTTTGCACCTTTTCAATAAATTCATTTATTGGTTAATATTTCTTATATTTCATATATCGTGCAATCTCAGCAAAGACTTTAGAGCGTATTTAACTTTTTCTTCGCCTTACCTCCCAGCCACCGGCATAGTCATTGACTTACGCATTATGGCAACCTCTTTTGACCCAAAGCGCAGCAATGCGCTTTCCATTTCCGGTGAACGGTCAAAGCCGTTTTTTTCCCAGAAGGCTATCCCTTCCTTGTTGTCAAAAGCGACGGGGGCGATGCAGATAAGACCGGGATAGCGGCTATTGAAGGTTTTAAGAAGCCGGTTTACAGTCCAGGAGCCCAGCCCCTTGCGCTGATAGCGGGGATCAATTAAAAGAACATGTATCCACAAGAGCATCATACGGTCGGCCTGCTTCAGTTCGGCGTATACGAAGCCTGCCGTATCCGCCCCTTTTAGCTCCACCATAAGAGGAAAATAGGAACGCCTGCCATGTTCAAGAATTTTTTCCTTTATCTCCTCATAGGTTTTAAAGCCCGTGGCATAGCCCAGGCTATCGGTCATTCCATACCATTTTTTTAACAGATAAAAATCCTCCGGCCCAATTTTATTAAAGGCCCTTAAGCGATCCATGTGAGCTGCCCTCCCAAAGGCTCATTATGTCAACGGTTTCCAAGGGTGTTTACCAGATACCATTGGGTCCATCCGCCATAGATATCTTTCCAGTAAGGATCCCGGCTTCCTTTTATACGGTTGCTGTACAACACCGCCCCTTTTTTTCTGAACAGCGGCAGCAAAACGTTCTCTTGCTCCGACAGGCTCAATTCCTGGGCCACCAGGCTAAGAGCATGGCTTTCGTCACCCTGCAGGGCCATGCGGCAGCCTAAAAGCATCAAATCATACCGGCCGGTGGCAATCAGCTTCATTTCATCCGTCAAGCTGGCCTTTACCAGCTTGAGATTAATCCCTATTTCGGAAAGGAGCTTTTGCAGGCGCTCGCCCAAAACCTGACGTTCATTGGACAAATTATTAACAACAAGGGTGAGCTCAGGTATTTTTTTGCCTCCGGCATTGCCGTACCCCAGGGCTTCCAATGCGGAGATGGCCTCCGTCCTTCCCAGCTCGGAGGATAAAAGCACGTCCTCCTCAGGTTTTTGGTAGAGCAAATCCACACCCTCCGGCAGCCACTTGAAATAATCCTCCAGATAAGTTATGAGAATTTGACGAAATTGAACGTCTGAAACAGGCGAGCCTACCGTTCCCACGGTTGACAGAACCAGGTATTCCAGCCAATTGCTTTTGTAATTGGCTATAAAGATATCCGTTCTTTTCTCATACCCCTCAATATCCCCTTCCTCCACAGCGGCCACGTCCACAAGCTGCCTCTGGAAAGCATCCAGCCATTGACTTTTGTCACTGTAGAGCACAAAACGTATTTCATCCAGCCAGACGGGGTCATTCACCGCTCCCCCACCAGATGTAAACCACCATTTATCAAAGCGTTTTAAGGTAATACCGCTTTCATCCTGGGAATAAAACTGAAAGGCGCCGGTTCCCACAGGGGTTTGATTTTCGGGATTTCCCTGAATGGGCCATTCCTCAAAAACCTTTTTGGACAAAATGGGAAAGGTCAGGCTTTCCATAAAATCCGGATCGGGTGTTTTTAAAACGAACCGTACCTCAAGGCGGCTTACTGCAAGAACATGGCTGATATTGGACACATTGGTCTGATAGGGGCTCCGGTTTTTTACCTTTTGTATGGCTTCAACAGTGTATACCACATCATCCGAGGACAGGAAGGAGCCGTCATGAAAAGGAACGGGGTCCTTCAGACGGATATCGGCAATAAGATTGTCCGGGCTCATGACAGCGGTATCCGCCAGCAGCGGCTCATAGGCTCCCTCGGAGTTTTCCGCAAAGAGGGAATCAAACAGGAAGCCCGACATTTGCCTGACGAATTCGTTATGAGTGTAAAG
>JAEXPO010000039.1 GCA_023446675.1 Bacillota bacterium
AATTTCAGGAACATTTCTGAACAAGGCTTCTCTTATAACCGTGCTGCAACAGCACTTTTTTTAAAAACCTCATTGTCGGGTTTATCCAAAGAAAATTTTCATGCGGGAGCCGTGTCAGCTTGGGGAAGCAATGAGACAGATGATTATGCAAACAAATCTAAAAATGCAAAAGATCTATTTGAACAAATTGGCTTTACTGACTTTGAGCCTAATAACGACTTTACAGTAAAGCCGAGTGAAGATTCCATCGGAGCGGTAGCAGCTCACAAGAAAGTTACCATAAACAATGAAACATTTACGTTAATAACCCTTGCAACTCGTGGTGGCGGATATGAAGCTGAATGGGCAGGAAATCTCACAGTAGGCATGAGCGGCATGCATGAAGGATTCAAGACTGCCCGTGATAAAACCTATAATTTTCTTGTTGACTATATTGACCGTCACAAAGACCAATTCCAAAGCAACATAAAAATATGGTTGACTGGGTACAGTCGCGCCGGGGCTACGGTAAACCTCCTTGCGGGTAAACTGAATGATGACGGACAAATTGCTGGAATCAACATCAATAAAAAAGATATCTTCGCATACTGCTTCGAGCCTCCAATGGGTGCTTTAGAAAAAGATGTAACCCCCAGCAAAGACTACTCTAATATTCACAATGTTCTGAATCCAAGTGATGTTGTTCCCAAGGTAGCAATGAGGGTTTGGGGCTTCGCAAGATACGGAAATGATGAACCCGTAATCCCAGGCGCCTTGACATATAGTAACTACGCCTCAGCTAAACAGGCAATGCTAGATAAGTTTATCGCTCTTAATACCGATTGGACTAACAAGTCAATAGTTGACGCTAACAACGATGGCCAATACAACATCAATGACAAGCATCTTGTTGATACGTTTCAGGCAAAAAAATTACTCAAATTTGATGTCGACCTGAGTGGTCATTGGGAAGAAAGAACCGGTTGGTTCGGCATCAAATATTATGTTTGGGTGTTTGATAGTAATGTTGTTACCGCTGAACTATTTGCAAATGACAATAAAACAATGAGCCTGTTTTTAGATGAGCTAGTTACCGACCTTGCAAATGGTATAGGCAATCGTGTTAACTATACGTATAACCTGCAAGGAGCGGCACAGCTTGCTGCGGCACAATTTATGGGTGGAGGCTATGAGCAGTATAAATGGGGTATGGTAGATGGGATATTTTCTAGTAAGCTGAATTCCCATATTCAAGATATTACTTGGACTCTTATCACCCAAGGTGAGCCTGGTGTGACAGCACTTGTTACGCAGTATTTGTTTGAAAGTATCTCGGAGGCGGGAATAGATATCGGTGATTACGCAGGCGTGCCTACAGCCCTGGTAGAAGCACTTAAGTCAGTTGTTAGAGCACTCGTTTCATCAATTATATTTAATGGTGGTAGCGATGTGATTACACTCTTTGCCGAAAACAATATGTCAAAATTAGTTCCAGCACATTATCCGGAACTATGTCTTGCGTGGTTACAAATGCAAGACATCAATTACACGCCAGAGGGACAACAGCTTTTCGTCGTTGATAGCTATCGTGTGGTGAGGATAAACTGCCCAGTCGATGTTGAAGCATATAATTCGTCCGGAGAATTAGTTGCACAAATAACTGCCGATGTGCCGCAAGTCATTGTCGGAAGTACTATAGTTTCTTCGTTTAGTGAAGATGGCGAAAAATTACTGTATCTTCCTGCAGATGAAGATTACATAATCAAAATCACAGCCACAGACAATGGTGCATTGAATTATTCAGTAAACGAGTATAGTTATGATACCGACACTTTTGCTAAAATTGTAAATTACTACGATTTGCCAATTGCTTTAGGTGACGTACTAACAGGAGCTGTTCCAGCGTATATCGTAACCGAAACTCTCAATACAGGTAATGGTTCAAATTCTCTATATACACTCAGTGATAATACTGGTGAGCAAGTTGTTCCAGATACGCAAGTTAAAGGTAGTGAAGCTGCGGAATCAGTGTATGCTGTGCTTGTATCGACTAACAACATAAATGGTGGCACTATCTTTGGTGGAGGTGCGTACAACTTAGGGTCTTTTGCCACTGTTGTGGCGTACCCATTTGATGAGTGTAAATTTGATGGTTGGTATGAAAACGATGTTCTCATAGCAAATGAGCAGAGTTACCGTTTCAGGGTTTCAGAGGCTCGAAATCTCATTGCCAAGTTTACCGGTAGCCGTCCTGGACAGGGGAGCTTATCAAGCGATGCTGCTCTTTCAGCTTTATCGCTAGGTGCAGGTATAACCCTAAGTCCTGCGTTTTCGATGTCTACAATTAGCTATACTGCAAGTGTTCCATACGGCACATCAAGTGTAATGGTCAGCGCAACTGCAAGTGACCCAAATGCGACTCTAAGCGGTACGGGTACAAAATCTCTGGAAGTTGGCTCTAATACTATTGCCGTAAATGTGATCGCCGAAGATGGGGTCACTGCTTTGACTTACACCGTTGTCGTGAAAGGAGGTGTAAAGAATTTTGTGTATAAGAAGGAATTAACTTATTCCTGAAAAGATGGTTCTTAATAAATTCAATGAACTTTATTTGTCTTACAGTAAATATTATGCCCTGGAATCGATTGGTATATGCATAATATGGTATAAATAATCCAATAATTTAACATAATAGGGGATTCTGATCTTTTTCAGAATGTATTGAAGGTCTAGCCCGTCCGGCAATGAGGACGAGCCCTTCGAGGGCGGTGGGGGTGTGCCCTTTACACAAAGGGTTCCAGCCGACCCTCGTATAAAATCATTAACTGACTTAAAACTTGATCCCAGTTACGATAGCGCTGAGTCCATTTCTTCATAACATTCATTGAGGCCAGGTAGAGCATCTTCTCAAGCGAGCTGTCGCTGGGGAAAATGGACTTTGTTTTGGTTACTTTTCGGAACTGCCGGTGTAGGCCCTCAATAATGTTTGTCGTATAGATTGTCTTGCGTATAGCCTCTGGAAACTTATAGAAGGGACTTAAAATATCCCAGTTTGTTTCCCAGCTGCGAAAAGCGTAGGGGTAGTGCTGTCCCCATTTATTCTTGAGTTCATAAAGCTTATCTAAAGCAGCTTCTTCGCTAACCGCAGAATAGACTGCTTTGAAATCTTTTGAAAAGGCCTTTAAATCTTTGTAAGAGACATACTTAAAAGAATTACGAAGCTGGTGGATAATACACCTCTGGACTTCTGCTTTAGGATAGGCTGCTGCAATCGCTTCCTTCATTCCCGTCAGGCCATCTACACAGAAGATTAGGATATCCGCAACACCACGATTTTTGAGTTCATTGAGAATACCCAACCAAAACTTGGAAGATTCGTTCTCACCTATCCATATCCCCAGAATATCCTTATTACCTTCAAGATTGACACCCAATACAACGTAAGCTGCTCGATTTACTACATGATTGTCTTCTCGAATTTTATAGTGTATAGCATCCATGAAAACAAAGGGATACAACGCATCCAACGGCCGATTCTGCCATTCTTTTATTTCTGGCAGGATCCGTTCAGTAATCTTGCTAACCATCTATGCTGAAATTTCCACACCATACAAATCCCGAATTTGCTCATGAATATCCCGTGTGGACAGGCCTCTGGCATATAAAGAAATGACTTTTTCCTCTATTCCGGATACATCCCGTTTATACTTGGGAACAATTCGGGGTTCAAACTCACCCTTTCGATCCCTTGGAATTTCAAGCGTTACCGGCCCTAATTCACTACGTACTGTTTTGCTTGTGTAGCCGTTTCGACTATTATCGGTGTCTTTTTTACCGGCCTCTTCTCTGCTGTATCCCAGCTGATTCTCCATTTCAACTTCTAACATTTCTTGTAGAACGTCTTTAAAAGAATCCTTTAAAAAGGCAAGTACATCACCTGGATTTTTAAAATGATTTCCCGTTATTATTTCCTGTATTACTTCTTTCGGTATGGACCCCATAAAAATACTCCTTCCTGCTCGTTACTTCAATTCTTCCCAGGAATAAGTATTTCCCTTTGGTCATACACAGAAATTTTTACAGCCTCTCGTGAAACGAGATTCTTATAGCGGCGGTAACACGTACGTTTCACCATCAACTTTATCAAAAACAACAATTCCAGTAAATAATGGTGCTATTGACATAGAATATACTATTGCAAATGGAGATGCTATTCTCAATATTGCAAACAGCAACTTCTCGTCCATAATCGATACATCGATTAACAATACTGTCATATTCGATGCGTCCAAGGTAACTAATGCAACCAGCGTGGTAATTCCAGCATCCGCGCTAAAATCCATTTCTGAGAAGAATCTTGCGGTCACCGTAATACTTCTGAATGGAACGGTGGCTTTCTCCAAGACTTCCATTGCAGCGGTCGTAGCTGCGGCCACAGGTACTACCATCAGCGTGGTCGTTCAGGATGCGAGGTCCAAACTGAACGATAAGCAAAAGAAGACAGTTAGTGATTCTACTATTTACGATATCTCAGTCATAAGCAACAGTGTCCGTATAACATCGTTTGGCGATGGGATTTTGACGGTTAGCATTCCGTACACGCTGCCAACAGGCGTTAAAGCCACGCAGGTTGTGCCTTACAGCCTGAAAGACGATGGCAGTATTGAGTTGGTATCAGGCAAATACGATGCCATGAACAAGAAAATGGTATTGAAACTTAGCCATCTGTCCAAGTACGTTCTAAAAACGAATCGTGTCACCTACTCGGTGGAAAGCGGTTGGAATGATGCCGATAGCTTTGACTTCACGGTGCAACGTGGCCTGTTTGACAAGTTTCTCAAGGATGGTAAGATTACCGCAAGCGACACAATTAGTCGTGAGGATTTCATTGTGTCATTGATGAAAGCAATGGGCATACAGCCAATGACTGAGTTTACTGTTGAACAGTTCGCCGATGTAAACAGCGCGAACTCGGCGTATCTGAGAACAGCGAGAGAACTCGGAGTAATTGCAGGTGTTGAGAATAACAAGTTTGAACCCGAACGTGCCGCAACTCGCGGTGAAGAGTTCCAAGTAATCTACAACCTCATTAACTCAGGTTTAATTAGCTTGGATACAGTCGCCACCAATGGTAAAAAGATAGATGACTTCGGCGATGCAGCGGATATACCGACTTGGTTGAAACCGGCCTTGGCTTACCTCTTGGAAATGGGTATAATCGTTGGCGATGGTTTGAACCTCAATGTCAATGATGACTTCACTCTTGGCGAAACGGCGGTTCTAGTGATGCGCCTTAGCTAAAACAGTAACACTACTATATCACAAAGGCTGGGAATTCTATGAGTTCCTGGCCTTTGTCTGATTTATGACCGCACTTCCTCCTTGAGCAATATTTCTTCTCTCCGTATGGGTAATTAAAGTTGTCTTAATTCTGAACAACGGTTAGAACCCCCTATACCAAAGTACATCGATGTATGCATGTTTTTACCCCCGTTTTCATTTCTGTTTATAAATCTTATATAAAAAAGAATCTTGCCAATTTATTTCCGCATACTATTTTATATGTTAAACATATCCTTTTTCTACATATTGCATTAATCTTTTTCAATACCCTTTACCAATAACGGCCGGTCCGACATAGAATAGAAATGATAAAATGAACCCTCTCTGTACAACTCCCCCATATCCATTTAGTCAATCAGACTAAAGCTATACTTAACGATATAGGCACAGAGGAGCTTGGCCACCTGGAAATGGTTGGAGCTATGGTTCATCAGCTTCTTAAGAACGCAACTCCGGAGGATATCAAGCGTGCCGGAGCCGCAGGCTACTTTGCGGATCATGGCTATGGCGTTTATCCGGTAAGCGCTTCAGGTGTTCCCTGGTCCGCTGAGGGGATCCAGTCCATGGGTGATCCCATTGCAGACCTTAACGAGGATCTGGCAGCGGAGCAAAAGGCTCGTGCCACTTATGAAAACTTAATCCGTCTGAGCGACGATCCGGATGTCATGGACGCCCTTCGTTTCTTGAGAGAAAGAGAAGTTGTTCATTATCAGCGTTTTGGTGAAGCTTTGCGTATTGTAGAAGAAACCCTGCAGAGAAAAAAATACTATTAAGCTAATCATTTCAAGTAGCTTGATAATTCGATAGAGACATATAAGATGTACCGCATGGAAGAAGAACGATTCAATCTGCCTTCATCCCATAAAAAAGGTTTAAAGCATTGTCCCACTCAAGGTGGTTGACGCTTTAAACCTTTTTAGTTTCATTTATAAGCTAATCAAATATAAGCTAACTATTGTTAATTTCGGACAGCTAATGCAATTTTCCTTGAGCATAATACAGGAAAGCCTTTTTATTTCGCCCTGGCTTCCTTGATTTTCTCAATGAACTGACGGGCAATGGTGGTGATGGACTCATAATCGCCCTTTTTGGCACCGGCAATAAGGTTGCCGCCCACACCCACAGCCTGTGCTCCTGCTTTAATCCACTCGCCGACATTTTCAAGGCTTACACCGCCGGTGGGCATGAGAGGAGCATAAGGGATGGGGCCTTTTATTGCTTTAATAATCCCAGGGCCAAAAAGCTCGCCAGGGAAAATTTTAACGATATCCGCTCCGCATTCCATGCATTCATCCACTTCCTTAATGGTCATGGCACCGGGCATGGAGGCTACCTGGTAACGGTTGCAAAGGGCAACCACTTCCTTGTTTAGATAAGGGCTTACCACATACTGGGCTCCGGCCAGTATAGCGGTTCTTGCTGTTTCAGGATCCAAAACGGTACCTGCACCGATAATGATTTCACCGGAATTATACTTTTTAGAGAGATCTTTAATAAGCTCAGCAGCGCCAGGTACCGTGAAGGTTACCTCAATGGCTGCAACGCCACCGGCAATACACGCTTCGGTTATTTTAACCGCCTGCTCGGCGCTGTCTGCCCGAACAACCGCCACAAGTCCGCCTGCTTTAATTTTTGAAAGGATCTCCTGCTTTGTTGCCATTTTTATTTCCTCCATTCCCCAATCCACAAGCGGGGGGTATCCCCGCCGGATTGGGTCCGCATTTCACGGCTATTTTATTGCCGTCACATTTTAAAGAAATTACCTCTGTACACGTCCGGAACCATCACCGCCGGCCAGGGCTTCCACCTCGGACACGGTAACATGGTTGAAGTCGCCTTCAATGGAATGCTTAAGGCAGGAAGCGGCTACCGCAAATTCAATGACCTTTTGAGAGTCATAGCCTTTGAGAAGAGCATAGATAAGGCCTCCGCCGAAGGAATCGCCGCCGCCTACACGGTCAACAATGTGAATGGGATAGCTTTTGGAGAAGAAGTAATCCTCACCGTCATAAAGCATTGCCGCCCAGTTGTTGTCGGAAGCGGAAATACTGCCGCGGAGGGTAATAGCCACTTTTTTAAATCCAAAGCGCTTCTTAAGCTCGCTTGCCACCGTCTTATAGCCCTCGTGGCTCAGCTTGCCTCCGGATATATCCGTATTGTCGGCCTTAATGCCGAATACCTTTTCAGCATCCTCTTCATTTGCAATGCATACGTCCACGTAAGGCATGATTTTACCCATGACCTCACCGGCTTTTGCAGAGGACCACAGATTTTTTCTGAAGTTGAGATCGCAGCTCACGGTAATGCCCTTTTCCCTTGCCTTCTTGCAGGCTGTCAGGGTAATATCCGCAACCTGATCGCCGAGTGCGGGAGTGATGCCCGTAAAGTGGAACCAATCGGCACCTTCGAAAATAGCATCCCAGTCAAAGTCGCCGGGCTTTGCTTCGGAAATAGAAGAATACTTTCTGTCGTAAACAACCTTGGAGGGCCTTTGCGAAGCACCCTTTTCCAGATAGTAAATGCCTACGCGCTCGCCGCCTCTGACAATTCCCTTAGTGTCAACGCCGAACTTGCGAAGATCGTTAACGGCAGCCTGTCCGATGGGATTGTCGGGAAGCTTGGTAACAAAAGCGGAGTCCAGGCCGTAATGAGCCAGAGAAACGCTTACATTGGCTTCTCCCCCGCCATACACCACATCAAAGGATGAAGCCTGGGTAAATCTCAAATAACCCGGAGGCGAAAGCCTCAGCATGATTTCTCCGAAACACACAATTCTTGACATTTCATTCTCTCCTTTAAATTTATTTATCAAACCCTCGTTAAAGTCTATGGGTTACCACATTATACCTGCAAATCAAATTGCGCTTTTTTGTCAGTAGCCTCTATGGTACAATGGTGGGGGAAGCTTTGTGTTCTTCCCTCTATTAGTATAGATATAGAGTATTTTCTTGATCTATAGGTTATTTGCAATAAAATGTGCGTTTTTTGCTATCGCGGAGGAATTTTATGTTTGAAGCAGCTCCCAATCCGGTGGATGTGGCCTATCATAACAGCCTTGTTGAGCCGCCTGTGGGTAGGCATTTTCACAATGCTCATGAGATTATTCTGGTCACAGAGGGACGGGTCCGGTATCAAATAAATCACTCCTTTTACGAGGTTGAAAAAAACAGCCTTCTCTTTATCAGTAACCTTGAGATTCATGAGCTGCAAATACTTGAGCATCCCTACAAACGTTATTTTATCCTGATTAATCCGGATTATTTTCAAGCTCTGGTGGGAAATCCTCTTCTCACCGCTTTATTCAAGCACCGTCCCGGCAATTTCAAGCACAGCCTGCCTCTATCCAATGAAGAATTTGATTTTTTCATGAATCTGTTTCAGGCTATGGGGAAAGAAACCTCCCAAAAGAAGGAGCTGTGGCAAAATGCGGTAGGCGCGCTAATTAATCAGCTTCTTATCAGCCTTTACCGTTCACATACGGATTTTTTTCCCGCCACCATGTCCGACGGTGCCGCACAGAAGATTCTTGAAATTCAGCACTATATTGAAGCACATTATTCAGAGGAAATTAGCCTTTCAGCCCTTTCAAGGCAATTTTACGCCGATTCCTGTTATATTTCTCATTTATTTAAAAAAATAACAGGTTTTACATTTAAGGAATACCTTATTCTTTACCGCCTGTCCAAAGCCAAGGAGCTCTTAATTCAAACCGGTATGGATGTTACCCGTGTAGGGCTTGAATCAGGGTTCTCAAATGTAAGTCATTTCATCCGCATGTTTAAAAAGCATGAAAACGAAACACCTTACCAGTACCGAAAAAAGCTTGCGGATCACCCCGTAAGCCGCCCTGTAAAAACATTTAATCAAATATAGGCTTCTCTTTCTTCACCATTGCAGAAAGCCCGATTTTCTTTATTTCTGCCGCTCCGCGCTCAATTTATGATGCTGACTGCATGTTTTGTATAAGGCAAAAGAATTTACATAAGCTAAAGATCGATATTTTTTTAGAACAGGCATTGCGTTGCGAGGAGAAAAATGGAGATCAAGCGGCTTAAAAGAAAAAAATTAGAAACCAGCCTAAGGAAGAGACTTTCCGTATCCGCTGAGGAAAATATAGCTTATTTCAAAAAGCTTTTTGACGAGGATGACACCCTTATTATACGTTATTTTGAGAATGTGAAAAATCCCGAGATCAAAGGCTATATTCTATTCATTAACGGCATGGTCAACCGGGAGGAAATTTTCCGGAGCATCTTGGAGCCCGTTATTCGAAATCCTGCCCTGAGCATGGAGGCAGGACTGCTCAAGACACTTCAGGACAGCGTGATCAGCGCCGGCGACATTGAAAAAACCGGACAAATCGATAAAATTTTGAATAGTCTTCTTAACGGAAATACCATTTTTATTCTAAACGCCTTTAACGAAGCTTTCATTATTAATACCAAAGGCTTTCAGATGCGGAGCGTAACGGAGCCCGAAGGCGAAAGGGTGCTGAGAGGTCCCCGCGAAGGCTTCATAGAACCTCTTTTGGTCAACCTCGCCCTCCTTCGGAGAAAGCTTGAAACAACCGACCTGAAATACGAGTTCATGAAAATCGGCAGGTATTCGCAAACAAAGCTGTGTATTTGCTATATAAACGGTGTCGCCAACCCTCAAATAGTTAAGGAGCTCAAGCAGCGCCTCAAAAAAATTGATATCGACGGTATCGTAGCCTCGGGCTATATAGTTGAGCTGATTAAAGATGAACCCTACTCCCCTTTTAAAACCATGGGCAGCACGGAGCGTCCCGATGTTGTGGCTGCCAAGCTTCTGGAAGGGCGTGTGGCGGTTGTGGTGGACGGCACTCCGGTTGTCATTACCCTTCCCTTTTTGTTCATTGAGCATTTTCAGGCCAATGAAGATTATTATATTAACTTTTATTTTTCATCAATAAACCGACTTCTTCGCATTATTGCTTTTATCATTACAGTCAGTGTGCCGGGGGTGTATGTGGCCTTGCTCACCTATCACCAGGAAATGATCCCAACGCCCCTGCTTCTTAGTATTTCGGCTGCCAGGCAGGGGGTGCCCCTGCCCACCATAGTTGAGATTCTTATACTGCTTTTTGTGTTTGAAATTCTCCGGGAAGCAGGCATACGCATGTCCAACAGTATTGGCCAGGCCCTCAGTATCGTAGGCGCCCTTGTTCTGGGGCAGGCATCGGTTGATGCCAAGCTTGTCAGCGCCCCGGTAGTTATTGTTGTAGCTCTATGCGGCATAACCGGTCTTATCACCCCCAGAATCAAGGGCGCGGCTATCACCTTCCGCCTGCTGCTTTTGCTGCTTTCGGCCTATATGGGGCTTTACGGCTTTATATTCGGTGTATCGGGCATTCTCATACACCTTTGCCAGATACGCACCTTTGGCATACCCTATTTAATTGATTTAACCTCCATGGACCTGAAGGATTTTAAGGATACGGCTATTCGTGCACCTTTGTGGTTTATGAAAAAACGGCCTGTCTTTATAAGCAACAATCGGACACGTCAGGGAAGCACAGGGAGGCATAAATGATCCATAAGCGAATTTCCACAGTCACTTTCATTCTGCTTTCCGCTTTTATCCTTACCGGATGCTGGAACTACAGAGAGGTGGATAATTTCTCCATTGTGGCCGGTGTTGCCATTGATAAAACCGAAGACGGGCGCTATGACCTTTCTATTGAAATTGTTGATTTAAGCGGTGATAATGTGGAATCCAAAATTATGGGCTGCATCGTGGAAAGCACCGGCTCAACCCTGTTTGATGCCGTCCGAAAATCGCTGTCAGTTACTGCGCCCAAGTTATACTGGAGCCATGCCGAGGTGGTTATAATCAGCAAGGAGGTTGCACAGGACAGTGTATTTCAAATATTAGACTGGTTTTCGAGAGATTCGGAGCCCCGGCTGAATACGGATCTTCTCATCTCCGGTGAAGAATCAGCCAAGGCACTGTTTGAAACCAGTGGCCTTACTGAAGGTATCCGGAGCTACGAGCTCAATAAGATGCTGGATGGGCAGGAAAACCTTCAGCGCGCTCCGAAGATTGAAGTCTTTGAATTTAACAATCTCCTTGCCGAGGAAGGGGTATCCGCCTATATGCCCATTGTCAGGTCAAAAGTCAATGATAATAAAAGCACTACTTATCTTGAAGGAACTGCCTTATTTAAAAGTGATAAGCTGATTGGCTCCCTGACCGGCGATGAAACCCCTTACTTCCAATTTGTTATTGATACCCGAAAAGGCGGAATCATACCC
>JAEXPO010000114.1 GCA_023446675.1 Bacillota bacterium
GGCCCAATATACCCTGGGGCTTCGTTTAACTCAAGGCATGGAATTTGCCGAGCTGGACGAAAAAATGGAAGGCTTCGGGAAGGAGGAGGGGCGGCTTACTCTCAGGTGGTTCGGCTTTTCACCGGATAAACGCTTCTGCCAGTTCCGAGGCTGCGAGAAAATAGATATCTACAATGACGGCGAGCTGCTTCCTGTGAAGGTTCTTCCCTATGCAAGCTGGGTTAGCTGGTGGGATACCAAGGCCGTTTCCTTTACCGACACCAGCCTTCAAAGGAGCGCCGGTGTTTTTGTAAAGAAAGCGGGAGAATGGAATAACAGACAATATCCTCTTTGGGGCAGCCCGGAGGAAATGGCCCTTACCTTTAGCTGGAACGGCAGGGAGCTTGCTTTCCGCTACCCTCTGGTTAACGGGGTAAGAGGTACTGCCATTGCCCTTTTTGATGCCGGAAGGGATGAAAAAGCCAGGCAGGGCAGGGAGGCGAGCTCCTCCAAGACGGGAGAGCAGACCGGTTACATTGACACCCTCTATTTTTATTATGAGTTTTTAAACCTTAACAAGGTCAAGGACTGGGTGCTGCGCTGGGATGAGGACAAAAAGGCCTACCCAAGGCACTTCCCCAAAGAAACCCTTCCCGAGGTTGGCGTGGAGATGTGGCATTACGGCATTTACAAAAAACCCTTTACCCCGGCCTTTATGGAGGATGTTATCTACCGGCTTTCCGCCAACATGAACCGGCTTTGGGAGGCTGGGCCTGTTTCCGCCCGTGAGTTTTTTTGCTGGGTTTACGCTTTCGATATGGCAGCTCCGGCCATGACTCAGGAGCAGTTTGACGACATGAAAGCCTGCTGCGCGTTTATGGCCTATGCTCACGGGGATGAAAACTTTATGCCTGTTGAAAAAATGCTGGCAGGCCACCCCAATTTCCTTGCGGATGCCCGATCAGTACCGGCTCTTATGGCAAGCCTTTTTCCATCCCATCCCCATGCCACGGCCTGGGTGGATCAGTTTGAGAAGGCCATGGCCAGAAACATGAAATACCATACCCGTCCCGAGGTTAAGTCTTGGGGCTCCCAGGGAGGCCGATGGACTGAAAATTTAGGCTGCTACAATTTTGCCGCACTGGTGCCTATGATGAAAACGGCGGGCCTGGTGTATAAAACCTTTGGAAGTAATGTTCTGGCTTATCCCAACTTAAAAAAATGGGCTTCCTATATGATTGATTCCCTTACCGCCCCGGTGGACGGTATGCGAACGTATCCGCCCCAGGGGGCCCACAGCGGCGCACATCGGGATCCCTTGGGAACGGTGGATGCTACAATGCTTTTAGCCGAGCGGCTTAAGGCTTACGATCCCTTATTGTCCGAATATCTTATGTACCTTTGTCCCCCGGATGCCCCTGCTTTTGAAGAACGGCGGGCAAACGCCAATATTTATAAGGCCTTGCACGATAAGGCATTCATAGAGAACAAGGGGACAAGGCCGCCTCTCAAATCCGTAAAATACACGGGCTACGGCTTTGTACTAAGAGCCTCCGTACATGAGGAAAGCGAGGTCTCCGTCCATCTCCAGCAAATAGACGAAGGTCCCAATTACCGCTGGGGAAGAGCGGGCCAGGGGGGCTGCGGGGTTATTTACTATAATGCCCGTGGCTGCCGCTACAGCTATAACCGGCCCGAGGATGTGGGGGACGCAAACATGGGGGATGTCCAGGCCTGCTGCAATTTTGGCGTGCTCGTAGGACACGAGTACCGAAGCGTTGGCCGCAATGACCTGACAGAGCCCCTTTTGGATCTGGGCTTTGCCAAATACGCAAAGATTAATGCCGGTCCCTGGTCCCAGCCCTATTACCGTTCACGAAGCGTGCTGTTAAGCGGCGACGATTATATTATTATTCATGACAGTGTGGGTGATATGCGGGTGCGGGGCCGGTTCTCCTGGTTTGTGAAGGAAGGGGAGCCCTTTCCCTCCATAGCCCAGCTTAAGCCGGGAGTTAAAGGGGAAAATGTCCGTCCCGGCCCACCCGCCGACGGAATTGCTGAAACCAATGACCATGGACGAATGTCCGTGGGCCGGGTATATGACGGAAGCGGTGATTTTCTCACCCTGGTATCCCATCGAAGCATCAACTGCGATTACAACAGCTATACAAGTAAAACCGATTATGGAGCGGAATTTAAGATGCAGGGCCGCACGGATTACATATTTAAGGACAGCGGCCACATCCGGTTTTCGGACAGCTTCTCTTCCTTCACAGGCTATACCGGACTTGTGCGCCTCTATGGCACAAGCAAGGCGGAGGCGGCTGTTTTTGAAGGAACCTCCGTTGGCGCCCTAGGGATTGTGGCAAGCATAGAGCCAATAGGCATAAAGCCCTTTAATGAAAGCGCAAAAGGCGAAAGCAAAGCCCCGAAAGGCGGAGCCTTATCCTTTGTTTTGAATAAAGGAAGACTTTCAGGTAAGGTCATTTGCCATGAGGCTTCAAGAATTGAGCTTAAGAGCGAGACGGGTGAAGCGCAATGGGGGACATTTGCTCTTTATGTGGATGGACTTCCCCTGGCTCCTGCTGCCAGAGAGGAAAGCGGCTTTGCTTTCGAGCTTCAGAAGGGAAGCTATACCTGGGAGTGGACCGATGGCTTGCCTGTTCCTCTCCAAAGTGAAATTCTTTCCTCCGTGGTGGCTTCTGGAGAAGTGGAAACGCTCTGGAAGCCCCTTGCGGGAGCTGAGGCTTATGCCGTGGAGCAAAGCACGGATAATGGAGGCACCTGGCAGGTTATTACGGAATCGGCAAAGGAAAACCGGATTATAGTTGGTGGCCTTAAAAACGGCTCCAAGCTTCATTTAAGAGTGTGCGGCATCAATGGTGATCATAAGGGGCCATGGTCCCCGGAATATCCGGTGTATGTTACAGAGGCGGTTCCTCAAAGTCCCGAGGGGCTGAAGCTTCGCTTTCTTGGCAGTTCGGAAGGCAGCCAACGTTTTGAAATTACCTGGGGCAGGCTTCTGGGGGTAAAGGCCTACAGGCTCTATCGAAGGCCTGTGGAAAAGGGTAACACCGTCGGATCCTCCTTTGAGCTCATGTATGAAGGTACGGACTGTGTGTTTGCCGCTGTATCGGAGAAGGAAAAGGTATGGGAATATGGGGTAAGCGCTGTTAATGGAAACGGAGAAGGGCCACTTTCTGAAGTAAGGGATACTGCGCCTGGCGTACTTGCCTTCTGGGATCCGGAGCCGGAGCGCCTGTTCAAGCGCTATGCCATAAGCCATGAATACGGCTATAACGGCTATAATCACTGGGATAGAGGCCCCGGCACTTTACCCGATTATCCCCTTTAAATGCTTCTAAATTTTAATATTGCTTTATTCTGCCCTGTGCTACAATGAGATCGTTAAATAATAGACTAAAGGATGGTAAAATATGGAGGTCAAGCTTAGAGAAATAGACAGAAGCACATGGCTGAAATGCTGCAATTTAAAAGTAGCTTCCAATCAGAGAGAATTTGTTGCGCCCAATACCTATTCCCTGGCTCAGGCGGCCTATGAACCGGATACCTATCCCATGGGCATCTTTTCCGACAACGAACTGGTTGGGTTTCTGATGTGGGATTTTGACGGTGATGAAGGCGTATGGGAAATGTGCAGGATCATGGTGGATGAAAAGCATCAGGGAAAGGGTATCGGCAAAGCGGCTGTTCAAAAGCTTTTGGAGCTGGTAACCAATAAAATAGGTCCTGTTCTGTTTTATACAAGCGCAGAACCCGAAAACGCGGAGGCCATCGGCTTGTATGAGAAACTGGGCTTTCAAAAGACAGGTAAGGTTATAGGCGGGGAAGTTGTTCTTGCAAAGCAATTGTAAACCCAAAAAGCCTTTAACAAAACCAAATGAAGGGCTTCCGTAAGGAAGCGGAAAATATGAGCTGTCTGCCTATGAAGTGGCTGTGTTTAAGGC
>JAEXPO010000131.1 GCA_023446675.1 Bacillota bacterium
CGATTATACGACGATTCAGACATTTTAATAGAAATTTTACTTGTTTTTCCCATAACTTTGACAAACTTAATGCGTCTTCACACTATTTACTCTGTCAAAGATTGCGTTTACTTTGACCGCCCACCTCTAAAAAAAAAGAGCCGATCAAGGCTCCCGTCTAAGAATTTCAAAGACTGAGGTAGGGTATGTTTCTATTTTATCGAACATCTAACTTTCTTCCTATAGGCCGTTGGGCTTAAGTTTCGACAGAATCCGGCTCTGCCTTTACAGGATTCCCTTCCTGGGGAATAGCCTCAAACGCTTTCTTAGCGGGCTTTTTTAGCTTCATAAAGCTTAAAAGCATCAGGCTTCCAATAATCAGCACAGCTCCGATAAATTGAAAAAGAGTAAGGGCTTCCGAAAGAAAGAGCATTCCTGCCAGAACCGTTACCACAGGGGTGAGATTTAAAAAAGCCGAAGGGAGCACCGGGCCCAGCTTTTGCATGCCGTAGAGATAAAAGACATAAGCCAGGGCCGAGCAGAATATTCCCAAAAAAAGAATATTCAGCAAAGCCGTAAGAGAAGGAAGCTTTATCTGTTTAAATTCGCTTGCCGCAAAGGGAACGAAAAGCGGTATGCTCATAAGGGTTTGTACGGCTGTCATTTTTATGCTGGAATACTTTTGTCCAAGCCGGGTGCTTATAAAGGTATAAACAATCCAGGAGGCCATGGCCCCCAGAACAAACAAATTGCCGATAAAAGAGGAGGATGAGAAATCGAAAACACCATGCTCAAAAATAACAAAATAGACTCCAAGTATGGAGGAAAGAATACAAATGAGGGAAGGCAGCTCCATCCGGGCCTTTTTTACGATGCTTTCGGCGATGAGTGCAAACACGGGAATGGCAGCCACCAGCATGGAGGCGTTGGAAGCACTGGTTAAGGTAAGCCCTGTGTTTTCAAACAGGAAATAGAGGACAATACCAAAAACAGAGGCAATAAGAAAGGTTTTAAATTCTCCTTTGTCCAGCTTAAAGCTCTCCTTATTCAATTTCATGAGAAGGAGAAGGGGAATAATTGCAATTAATTGCCTGAAAAGTGCGATGGTCATGGGAGCCAGCTCATTGAGCACAACCTTGGTTGAAACAAAGGAAATGCCCCAAACAAAAACGGAAAACAGCACGGACAGAATGCCTGCTGCATTTTTCTTCTGCATAGAAGTTGATACCTCGCCAACGATAAAATAGTGTGACGATTTATTATACTCTTTATCTTGGTGAAATGTATAGCTGTTCCTGGATACCTGTTCAAGGAACCTGCATCCGAAAATACCCGTTGGAGGCAGCACCGCCTCCGGTGTGCCTGCAAAAAGCAAAAGAATGCTGTTTGCAGGTAATGGGGCCGGAAGTGGAATCCTTTATAGAGATGTTTTTATGAAACGGCAGCGTGTTCGGTGTGCCTGGCCTGTTCGGCAGTTACCGAATTTAGGGATCTTATATGGCTGAAAACATTTCTAAGCGTTTCCAGCGTTTCCTCAACCTTATCCGGTTCCGTATAGGGCAGTAAAAGCGCATTGGATTTCAAACGGATATCCGGGCTAAGCCTTTGGGGAGCGGATGCGCTTACCCAGGCCGCCTTGAAATGCTTAAACCAGTCCTGCGGGGGCAGGCTTTCAAGCTCGGCGCTTATGATATAGGTATTGTCTTGCACATAAAAGTCTTCTTCCGGATTCCATTTGGTAAGTTTTTTCATTACGGAAACATGAGTCAGCTTCATGCTCAAGTACCTCCCTTCCTCTCTTGCAAATTCAGACTATTCTATTCAGCCGGAGGAAGAAATACGATACTTTTTTGTGTCGGGCCTTAAAATAATGCAGGATAAGGGAGGAATTTTCAAGGTTAGTGAAAACGGCTTATTATGAAAGGGGACATTTTCCGCAACCAACGGTTCAGCGTTCACCCCATTGCTTCCGCCGTATTTTTCACTGTCCGAGTTGAATAGTTCACTGTAGGTGGTGTCCAAAGGGGCTCCCACCCTATAGCTGTCATGCAGGGCCGGCGTAAAGTTATAGATAAAGAGGAGCATGTCCCGCCAGTCCTTTCCCTTGCGTATAAAAGACAGGACACTGTGGGCCGTATCGTTGCAGTCAATCCATTCAAAGCCCTCATAAAGAAAATCAACCTCATGTAGGGCTTTTTCCGTCAAATAAAGATGGTTAAGGTCCGAGGCGTAGCGATGCAGCTTTTCATGCATGGGGTAATCTAAAAGATGCCAATCCAGGGCCTCCTTAAATTTCCATTCAATGAATTGCCCGAATTCGCCACCCATAAAAAGAAGCTTTTTGCCCGGATGACCGTAAAAATAGCCCAGTGCAGCACGAAGACCGGCGAACTTCTGCCAGTAGTCCCCGGGCATCTTATTAAGCAGTGAACGCTTGCCATGTACCACTTCGTCATGGGACAGAACCAGAACATAGTTTTCAGACCAGGCATACATAAAGGAAAAGGTCAGCAGATTCTGGTGATCCTTGCGAAAAACCGAATCCATAGACATGTATTTAAGAAAATCGTTCATCCAGCCCATATTCCATTT
>JAEXPO010000145.1 GCA_023446675.1 Bacillota bacterium
GGTGAAGCCCGTGACCTCACGAAACATACGGCAGAAATAAAAATAGCTGATATTGAAGCGGCTGGCCAAATCCTGCAAGGAAAGAGGATCGGCATAGCTTTCGTTTATGTAACGGGCTGCCTGGGCAATTTTCTCGTGCATATCATCCTGTCCCGGCCGGTTTCTTTTGGTAACAGCTCCGCTGGAATGGGGAATTTCAATGTAACGGTTGATGCATATGAGAAGGTCGGCAAGCAAAAGATGGAGCCTTGTATCAAAGCCCTTTTCCTTGCCGTTATATTCCCTGAGCATTAAAAAAAGCCTTTCTTCAATGAAGGTTTGCTGTCTTTGGGTGAGGGGAAGAATATGAATTCCCTTTTCAAAACAGGCCATATACGGCATATCGGCGGCTTTTTGAAAAAAATCAGCCATAAAATCCCGATTGAACTCAATGAGAATGCGGCCGTAGCTGGAGCTGCTCCCAGCCGTTGTCCGGTGGAGATCGCAGATATTAATAAGAACCAAATCCCCTGTTTTTACCTCGTACACCTGGTCCTCTATGAAATAGGTGCGCTCTCCGGACATCTGATAGTAAACCTCATAATGCTCGTGGTAATGGGTATGGGACATGTTTCCCGATTGGGCCTCCTTCAGGTATTCCATCCAGAAGGACTGCTTGATTCTGTCAAAATGCACCTCTGTGCCGGCCATTAAATACTGCTCCTCCCTTTTTAGGCAAAACGAACTTTATAGTCAGTGTAACCCCTGACTTATAAAAAAGCAAATATTGCAGAAAACGAGCCTTAAATCCCCAAGAAATGGGGAGAAAATCAATGTATTTTGTTCTATGATAAGAATGAAATAATTCTGCTTGTGGCTTTAAGCCAAATGCAATCGGAGGGATAGAAATTATGGAAAACAGGACTGAAAAAACAGTTAATACCCGCATAGCCTATATCGGGGGCGGTTCAAGAGGCTGGGCCAGGGGACTTATGAGCGACCTTGCCAATGAAAAGGCTCTTGCCGGCACCGTTAACCTTTACGATATTGACAAGAATGCGGCACGGGATAACGAAACCATCGGAAACCGGCTTATGCAGCGTGAGGATGTTAAGGGCGGCTGGACCTTTAAGGCCTGTGAAACCCTTAAGGAGGCTCTGACAGATGCTCAGTTTATTGTTATTTCCATTTTGCCCGGAACCTTTAAGGAAATGGCTTCCGATGTTCATGTGCCTGAAAAATACGGCATCTACCAGTCGGTGGGCGATACGGTTGGCCCCGGCGGCTATGTAAGGGCTCTGAGAACCCTGCCCATGTATGAAACCATTGCCCTGGCCATTAAGGAATTCGCGCCTGATGCCTGGGTTATCAATTACACCAATCCCATGACCCTGTGCGTGAAAACCCTTTACAGGGTGTTCCCTGAAATCAAGGCCTTTGGCTGCTGCCACGAGGTTTTCGGTACCCAGAAGCTGCTTGCTAAAATGCTGACGGATCTTAAGGGTATAGAGGATGTAAAAAGGGAAGACATAAAGGTAAACGTACTGGGAATCAACCACTTTACCTGGTTGGATTCCGCTACTTATGAGGGAATCGATCTTTTTCCTCTCTACAGGGAATTTGTGGATAAATATTATGAAGAGGGCTTTGAGGGTGCGGAAAAGGGCCATTGGATGAACAATTCCTTCACCTCCGCCCAACGGGTCAAATTCGATCTCTTCTTAAGATACGGCATCATTGCGGCTGCCGGGGACAGGCACCTGGCGGAATTTTGCCCCGGCTCCTGGTACCTTAAGGATCCGGAGACGGTAAAGGCCTGGAAATTCGGCTTAACCACGGTTCCTTCAAGAGTGGAAACTTTGGGCAAGCTCCTTGAGGAGACCAAGGCTCTGGTTGAGGGCAAAAAGGAATTCGAGCTTAAGGAAACGGGAGAGGACGGAGTAAAGCAGATTAAAGCGCTTCTGGGCCTGGGGGATCTGGTGACCAATGTTAACATACCCAACAGGGGTCAGCTTAGCAATATTCCTCTGGGAGCGGTTGTTGAAACCAATGCCATTTTTACTGCCAACAGCGTAAAGCCCGTTTATGCCGGAAGCCTGCCAAGCCCTGTGCAGGGGCTTGTTTCCCGTCATGTTTTCAATCAGGAGACCATTGTGGAAGCGGCGCTTAAAAAGGATTACGAGCTGGCCTTTGCCGCTTTTGTCAACGATCCTCTGGTAAATCTGCCTCTTTCCGATGCCAGAAAGCTGTTTGATGAAATGCTTTCCAATACACAGGCTTATCTGTAAGCGTCCCCTGTTCCAGCCAAAGGGGGCCTCAAAAGCCCCTTTTTTAGCCGGATCCAGTTTACCCATAGGTTACCCGTAGAACTTCCAATTAATAGCCTGCCGTCCCCATTTTTGGAAATCCTGTTTGCCTTGAGGTATGTTAAAAAAGGGTTAACAAGTGGTTCCAACGAACAAAACGGGGATGGCAGGCTTGTTTTCGCTTTCTTTTTCAGTGTATACTTTATTTGTAGTCCGGTGAAGCCGGGCTTTTCCGGATTCCCTTGGGGGAAAATGGAACTTCAGGCGGGTACACATGGCATTCAAGCATAAGGAAAACCGGAAAAGAAAAAGCTTCCATACTAAACGGCGCCACCGTGTGGTCGTCGCCGTTTTAAAGCCTGCGGCTAAGGTGCTTTTTTATTTTCTCAGAAAATTCAGGGCGGAACGTTTCAAAAGTCCGGACAAAAAGCAAGCGTATCTCATTCTTGCCAATCATACCGCCAATCTGGATCCGGTGCTTCTTTCCCTGAGCTTTTCTTTTCCCATTTATTTTGTTGCCAGCGACAATTTGTTCCGCCTGGGCTTTATAAGCCGACTCTTAACCTTTCTGGTTGCGCCCATTCCCATTGTAAAATCACGGATGGATTCGGATACTATAAGAACCGTTTTAAGGGTAAAGAAGGAGGGCGGCTCCATCGGCCTCTTTCCTGAAGGTAACCGCTGCTATAATGGAGTAACCGGCTATTTTCCCCCTTCCACGGGAAAGCTCTTAAAGCTTCTTGGGCTGCCTGTATTGTTTTATACCCTTGAGGGAGGCTATATGTCGGATCCCAGGTGGGGTGACAATACGCGGAGAGGGCCTATGAAAGGCCGTGTGTCGGGACGGCTTTCAGCCCTGGAGGTGGAAACCCTTTCGGCCGATGCTTTAAATGCTGTTATTACTGACAGGCTTAAGGTGGATGCCTATGAAGCTCAACGGTATACTAAAGCTCTTTACAAAGGACTTAACAAAGCTCAATATCTGGAGCGAATCCTGTTCATCTGTCCTTCCTGCAAGAGCCTTGCCGGGTTAAAAAGCGAGGGAGACGAATTCCTTTGCGGCTGCGGCTACAGGGTACATTATACGGAGCAGGGCTTCTTTGAGTCGGAACAGGGTAAGCCCCTTTATTTCGATTCGGTTTTGGATTGGGATTTGTGGCAGAGAAAAACTCTTATTCAATGGGTGGATGCCGATGACGGCGCTTGTG
>JAEXPO010000197.1 GCA_023446675.1 Bacillota bacterium
CAATAGACATAGTCCTCTCCTTTTAACCCCCTCTTTTAAACTTTTGCCCAGGCCAGATTAAGCGTGCGCTTGGCATTGGCAACAACCACCTCGGGATCCTCGTCCCCGAAGGGCCTTACCTCAAAACTTACTATGGGAGGTTTTTCCTTATTTAAGAAACCGATTTTCAAAAGCAGCCTTAAAAATCTTGCCAATTCCTCCACATCGTTTTCCCCTCCCGGAAAGCCAAAGCGCGGATGAGAATCGCCGTAGCCCGGAGCGTCAGGATCCTTTACGACACAATTTCCCATATGGGCATGCACAAGATAATCCTTAATGGGAAGAATGGCTTCCTCGGCCGTTTCGCCGATGAGGGGCAGATGGCTGAGATCCGCCAGAAGTCCGAAATTATCAAACTCCCTGCAAATATCCTCCGCATATCTGGCTGCGAGGAGAGCCGGTCCAATAAGACTTTTTTTGTCGACAGCATAATCAAAAATTTCATTGACAATTTTAAGCCCCCCTTTGCGCTTCGCATACTCACAAAGGGTGCGGGTGGACTTCAAAAGGGCTTCATAAGCTAAATCCTTCTTTTTCTCCTCGTATTTGCCGCTTAAAAAGGCAAAGCCCTCCGCTCCCATTTCATAAGCCTCGTCAATACCTTCCAAAAGGGTTTCAACAGCTATCCTACGTCTTTCCTCATCTAAATCGTTAATATTCAAGCCTGTTGTAAGATGCCTCGGCTGAGAGCCGTAGGCGACGGACATGTGGGAGGTGTCCAGAAGCTTTTTTACCTGCTTTCTTGTTTCAACGCTCTTAATCCACGAGATTTCGACGGCATTAAAATACGCATCGGCGGCAAGCCTCCTTACGGTTTCCAGAATCGGGCCCTCTCCCTTCAGCGTTGACGGGTAAGCCATAAAATGGATAATTCCAACACGCATATAGCTGTACATGGATTCATTCATGCTCAAACCTCCAGAATTTATTCAACTCACTTTTTAGTGTCCTATAACTCTGCATTTATCTTCCTCGGACCAGCGCTTCCGCAGCATCCGCAACATGATCCGCTGTTAAGCCGTAACGTTGGAGCAGGGCATTATACGCTCCGCTTTCACCAAAAGAGTCCTGCACTCCCAGCCTTACCATAGGGCAGGGGGCTGCTTCACCCAGGCATTCGGCAACCGCTCCCCCCAGGCCGCCAATAATACTATGCTCCTCAAGGGTTATTATCCTGCCTGTCCTTTCTGCAAAGGTTTTTAGGGTTTCCCTGTCGAAGGGCTTAAGCACGGGGTATTCAAGCACGCTTGCATGTATCCCCTTTTTCTCAAGCAGTTGGGCCGCTCGAAGGGCTTGGGACAAAAGGGTTCCGCTTACAACCAAAGTGACGTCGCCGCCCTCCTTAAGAATCTTTGCTTTACCTATTTCAAAGGTTTCTTCACCCTGGTGAAGGGATTCTGCCAAATCCCTTGAAAGCCTGAGATAAACAGGACCTTCATGACGCAACATGGCCTTCACGGCGCCTCGGGTTGTTTCCGCGTCGGATGGCACCAGGACGGTCATATTCGGCAAGGCCCGCATGATAGCCAGATCCATAACAGACTGATGACTTGCGCCGTCGGCAAAATCCGAAAGCCCGGCATAGCCGCCTGCCAGCTTAACATTAAGTTTATTGTAGGCAATGAGGCTGTGCACCGGGTCACCGGCCCTCAGGGTAAGAAGAAAGGCAAAGGTGGAGACCACGGGCACAAGCCCGCAGGCTGCCATGCCTGCCGCAGCGCTTACCATGTTTGCTTCGGCAATCCCAAAATTAAAAAATCGCTGTGGGTATCGAAGTCCGAAGAGCTTCGTCTGGGTGCTGCTTGAGACATCCGCATCCAGAACAACCAGGCTATCCATTTGCTCACCCCACAGGCAAAGCTCTTCACCAAATACCTGCCGCATTGTTTTTCCAGTCATAGCGTTAATCCTCCCCCAACTCTTCCCTGGCTTTTGCGTATTCCTGGGGCGTAAGGGGCTTTCCATGCCACATGGCTTTTCCCTCCATAAAGGAAACTCCTTTTCCCTTGACGGTACGGGCAAGAACCACAGCAGGGCCACCTGCACTCATGGCCTTTTGAAAGGCGGCGGTTAAGTCACCGGTATCATGCCCGTCACAGGCTATGACACGCATTCCAAAAGCTTCCATTTTTAGCTTCAAGTCCCCCAAAGGCATTACCTCCACTTCTTTTCCGTCCAGCTGAACCCCGTTTCGGTCAATAATGACTGTCAGGTTATCCAGCCCCCATTTAGCTGCCGACATCATTGCTTCCCAGTTCTGCCCTTCCTGCAGTTCACCGTCCCCGCACAGTACGAAAACCCTGTGCTTTCTTCTCAGCGTTTTTGCGGCAAGGGCCATGCCTACTCCAACGGAAAGGCCCATTCCCAGAGATCCGGTGGACATATCGACTCCCTCAAGCTTGAACATACAGGGATGGCCCTGAAGACAGCTGTCCAGCTGCCGCAGGGTTTTCAGCCTTGAAGGGTCAAAATAACCTTTGCGGGATAAGGTCGCGTATAGAGCGGGAGCACCATGACCCTTGCTGAGAATGAACCGATCCCGGTGCTCCCACAGGGGCTCGTTTGCGCGTATGTTCATAACCTCATCGTATAATACCGTTATTATTTCCGCTATGGACAGGCTACCGCCGCTATGGCCGCTGCCCGCATGATAAATCATATCGATGACGGTTCTTCTAAGCTTCTGTGCCGTAACCTGCATCTCTTCCACAGACATGGTTCTCATCCGCCTTTCGTTTATTGCCTCCTATTGATTAAGGCCGTACCGGGACAAAAAAGGCAGAATGTATTGGGCTGCCTGACTTGCTGCCGTCTCCGGATCGGGAACAGGCAGTATCTCAATGGAAGCCCACCCCTTATATCCTGCTTTCTCCAGACTTGAAAATACCTCTTTAAAATCAAGATGCCCCTGTCCGGGAGCATGCCTGTTGGAATCCGCCAAATGTAAATACTTGATTTGCGGAGCGTTGCGGTAAAGGCTTTCTCCCATATGGGCCTCCTCAATATTCATATGAAAAGTATCGGGCATAAGGCCCAAACCGTTTGAATAAAGTCCTAAATTGGCTGATAGCCTTTCAATGAGCCGCGCGCCTTCATCCAGCGTATTAATAAAATTCATTTCATACCGGTTCACCGGCTCAATAATTAAGGGAACGCCATAGCTCACCGCCATTTTGCAAAGCGGTTCCATGGAGGCCATAAAAAGGGCTTCAGCATCTTCCCTTGTTTGCAATGGAGCAATGCAGCCCCTCGCCCTTCCGATATTCACTGCTGCGCCTAAATCTCCGGCCAGGCGGATAAGGTCTCCAAAAACCTCAACCGCTTTTTCTCTTATACTGGAATCGGGATGGATAAGGGAAAGCCCCAGGGAGGCATAAACCTGTCCTGTGCTGATGCAGCTCACCGCCATATTCCGTTTTCCCAGCCACCGGGATAGTTCTTTAAAGGAGACCTCCCCAGCCGACTTAAGCGCCAGCTCAACGCCATGGTAACCCATTTCGGAAGCCTTATATATGGATTTTTCAAAGCCCCTGAAGACAACAAAGGCCGAAGGCAGGGCGTCATTGGCCGCTATTGCTACAGATAATTTCATTTCGAACCCCTTCCTTTATGAAACACCTCTCACTTTAAAGAAGCCTTTAATCTGAAGAAGAAGGCTCCCAAAGACGTGACGTGCAAAGAACTGTTTCCGCCTCTTCGATAAGCCCCAGAGAGATGGCATGACGCCCTCCCTCATAGCCGGTATTTAGCCAGGTTTCCACAATATCCAGCGCTTCGAGGGTTCCCGTAATCTTTCCACCTAGGCAGAGCAGATTTGAATTGTTATGCAGGCGGGTCATCCGCCCCATATAGGTGCTGGTGCAAAGCGAGGCTCTCACACCCCTATAGCGGTTGGCTACAATACTCATGCCTATTCCCGTAGAGCAAACGAGTATCCCTCTTTCCGCTTCTCCAAGGGAAACGGGGCCTGCCACCCTTGACGCAAATCGGGGATATCTTACGATATCCGGTGAATCGGAGCCAACATTTTTATAAGGGATTCCCTGCCGTTCAAAATAATCCAGTATAGCAAGCTTTAAGTCATAGCCCCCGTGATCGTTGCCAATCAAGATCGGTGATTGCATAAAAGCCCTCCTTTTCTAGTGCTTTGAGGGCGGAAGAATAAGCAGCTCCTCCATAATCTCCCCCAGAACGCGGCGATCCATTTTTTGAATCAGATAACCCATTTTCTTATCCGGATCCGCTTTCCATTCAAAGCTGCAATCCTCCCCTATGTCGATATATCCCCCCATTACAGCCTCCCAGTAATCGCCAAGCCCTCTCACAGCATACATTACGGCGCAGGGATCCGCCGTATGATGATTCCAGTGCCCTAAATTGCAGCGTTCCCGGTGCAATTCATAGGCGCGTCTTACCGGGTTGGTTTCAGGTGTGCTTTTAAGCCTATCACCAATAAAAATTTTGTGGCCTATTTCCCGTCCGGCAAACATTATGCTCCCGGGCCAGTTCCGGACGGTAAAATAAGCGGCCTTGGGATCCCTTGTGAAATTGACATTGTCCAGGGCAGGATCCGACGGAAAGTTTCCGCCCATGCAAACCCATTCCTTTATTTTTTGTTTAACAAGATCATAGCCGGAAAGAGGGCTGATAGCGTCCGGCGGACTTTTTAAAAGAGCTGCCAGATTGGACATATAGCCGATAGTTGCCAGTGTCAGGCTTTGGTCCTGTGAGTCATTAAGTACCCGCCTATAAAGCTCAACGGCATTCGGTGCGCTTTCGTTGGACTCAAGCCGGTGAGGGAACTCGGAGGCCACTGAGTCCAGAAAGCAGGAATCGCTCCGGTAAGCACCCCGTCCCCCTTTGGGAACCCCAATGGGTATTCCGGGCCTTCCGTAATAAGTATTGATGGCGTCCACAACCGGTCCGGACATGGGGTACCTGGAAGAGACCATCACTGCTAATATTTCCACTTCGTTCAGATCGGCAAGCTTGTGCAAAATGCCCAGAGCCGCCGCATCATCACAGTCCGTCAGCATATCCGTATCCAGCAGGAGCTTTACCTTTTCCTTCATAATCCGTTTCTCCTTATAGGCGGCGGCACTTCCCGGTGAGGTACCGCCGCCGGAAATAAGTTCCTTGCTTGTTGAAAACGCTTTTTTAAGCCGCGCTTCCAGGCAAGCTTTAATTGTTCAGCCAGGCCTGGTAGGTGTCGTTATAAATTTTTATTACGGTGTCAATGCCCATATCCTTAACATTTTTCACATAGGCCTCCCAATTGCTTAAGGGCTCATTACCCATGATAAATTTCAGGAACATCTCGTCCACATAGGTCTGGATATCATTCATAATCTGCCTGCGAGTTTCCTCGTCCTCCTTGCTGAAGCCAAGCGAGGGAAGGCTGTCAACGCCGTAGGGCGCCATTTTGTTCAGGGCCTCCACATTATAGGAAGGATTCAACTCCAGGAAGGTATCATAATGATGCAGGGAGGGCCAGACGCTTTGTACGGGCGAAAAGCTTCCGATAACCTGCTTGGCGGATAAGCCCTCCGGATTTTTCTGAACATATTCCGAATAAAGATAACGACCGTCGTTGGCAATGGAGTAAGTTTTTTCAGTTGGACCGAATGCCAGATAAGCCGCTCCCTCGCTGCCATAGAAAAAGTCCAGCCAGCTCATAGCCTTTTCGGGATTCTCGCATGCCACGGTAATGGATGTATGTCCGCCGCTCACAAGCCCTCCCACAGGTTCTCTCTGATCGCCGTAAGGGCCTTTCATGGGAATGGCTCCGATGTATTTCAAGCCGGGAATGGAGCTGGGCAAGGTCTCGTTGAAGGTTCTTAAATGCCCGCCCAAAAGGCCTCTGTATGCGCCCACAAGATTTTGGGAAACCTTTCCCTGGAACGCCTTTTCATCATTTGTCGCAAACTCCCTGTCAAGAAGGCCTTCCTCGTAAAGCTTTGCACCGAATGCCACGGCTTCCCTGAACTTATCCTCAATAGGCCCGTAAAGAATAACCTGCTCCCCCTCCGGCGTAAAGAAAGTATCCTCAAGGCCCCAGGCTCTTGCCAGGGTTTGCCTGACATAACCCGCGGAGTTGGAGCTGAAAGGAATTTCATCCTGCTCACCGTTCTCATTGGGGTCCTGCTCCTTGAAGGCCTTCAATACATTATACCAGTCGTCGGTGGTGACAGGCTCAGGAAGATTCAGCTTTTGAAGCCAATCCTCACGAATCTGCAGAGGATTATTCATACGGGAGGGCTTCTTGCTGTCCTCGTCTGCATAAAGACGGGCGATGTTATAAATCTTTCCATCCGCAGTTGTAAGCCACTTTCTGATATTGGGGTATTTAGTCATCAGCTCCTGAAGATTGGGCGCGTTGCTCTCCAGAAGGCCGCCAAGCTCAATGAGGGCACCCATCTGAGCGTATTTTAAAATATCTCCTTGGGGGATTTGCACGATAATATCCGGCAAGTCATCCGATGCCATAACTAAATTCACCCGTTCGGTAAAATTCTCACTGGGGGGATTATCCCATTCAATATGAACGTTTGTCCTTTTTTCGTATTCGCTGAAGATTTCCATCTGTTCGTAGGCAATCTCATGAGCCG
>JAEXPO010000220.1 GCA_023446675.1 Bacillota bacterium
ATTTTGGCAGCCATTACGGCGTTACAATGCAAAAGGATTCGGCGGGCAAAACATGTGCCACGATAAGGATACCTTTAAGAAGATGAGGAATGCCTAAAAAACCTACGCCGTTTCCGCACATTAAAAAAGTCCATCCAATCATAAAATCGTCCATCTTTTGCCCTTCCTCCAATACCATGCCTCCGCCGCTGTTATATTAATCATAAAGTCCCTTGTTATTTTAATAAAATCTGAAAATCCGTCATTCAACCGGCAGGCCTATGCCAGTACAATAACAGCAGCAGGACATTCCAGGAGGAGAAAGATGCATATAAACGCTTCGGACGGCAGGATGACGGTTGCAAGGGACAAGCGCCGGCAGCGGCTCACAGTCACGTTGATGGCCATACCCTTCATTATCATTGTTTTTTTGTTTTCATACATACCCCTCTTTGGTTGGATTTATTCCTTTTTCAACTATAAGCCCGGAATTCCGTTAAATAAAACACCCTTTGTGGGGCTTGAATATTTCAAATTAATCATAACGGACACGGATATGCTGAGGGTGCTTGGCAATACGCTTGTAATGAGCTTTTTAGGGGTAGCCTGCTCCGTTCTTCCCGTCGTCTTTGCCATTATGATTAGTGAGGTAAGGATTTCTTTTGTGGGAAGGCTCGTTCAATCGGTTACCACCCTCCCAAACTTTATCAGCTGGGTTATTGTTTATTCCCTGGCCTATACCATGTTTTCCACCGACGGGGTGCTAAACAGCCTTCTGCTTAATTTAGGCTTGATTCAGGAGCCGACAAAAATTTTAAGCAACGGTGACGCCGTGTGGTTTTTTCAGACAGCGCTTGGTATATGGAAGTCCCTGGGATGGAATGCCATCATTTATCTGGCTGCCATCGCAGGTATAGACGGCGAGCTGTATGATGCAGCTGACATCGACGGAGCCGGGCGTCTGGGTCGAACGCTGTATGTCACCTTACCGGGGCTTGCTCCCACCTACTTTGTCCTCTTGCTTTTATCCGTAAGCAACCTTCTTTCGGTAGGCTTTGAACAATACCTTGTATTTTATAACAGCCTTGTGGCCGACAAAATAGAGGTTATTGATTATTATGTCTATCGCCTAGGTATAATTACCAGCGATTATTCCTATGGCACCGCCATAGGAATGACAAAATCCCTGATAAGCATCGTGCTCCTCTTCCTGGTCAACAGGCTTTCCAAAAAGGTACGAGGCCACAGCATCCTATGATTATCTCAATTTCAGGTGAAATGATATAAAGCTTTTTTAAATAAAGTATTTAAGAATTTATTGAAAATAAGTAAATTCTATAACTTTATGGAGCTCTATTACAGGCGCAGAGGAGATTTTAAATGAAAAAAAAGCGAAGAAATGCCGGGGATATGGGTTTGGATTTAGTAAATGCCTTCTTGCTGCTGATCTACGCATTTATCTGTATTTACCCGTTTTACTACATTCTGATTTATTCCTTCAGCGATCCCATTGAATCGCAAAAGGGTGTTTATTTGCTGCCGGTTGGCGTGACCCTGCAAAATTATATTAAAATTTTTCAGCTTAAAGGACTGGCGGTTTCAGCTCTTGTTTCGATAGCCAGAACCTTGGCCGGAACGGCGCTTACGGCTGTGAGCTGCACCTTTTTCGCCTATCTTGTAACTAAAAAGCAAATGTATTTCCGAAAGGCCATCTACCGGTTTGTGGTCATATCCATGTATTTCAACGCCGGCCTTATTCCCTGGTATCTCACCATGAAGATGCTTCATCTTAACAATAATTTTCTTGTGTATATTTTGCCCTATACCATATCCGCCTATTATGTGATATTGTTGAAAACCTTTATCGAACAGTTACCTCCCGCATTGGAGGAATCGGCAACCTTGGACGGAGCAGGCTTAATTACCATATTTGTAAAATTAGTGTTTCCTCTATCTATGCCCATTATTGCCACAATCACGGTTTTCGCGGCGGTTGCTCAATGGAACACCTGGTTTGACAATTATTTTTTAGTGCAAAATCCCAATCTCAAAACACTTCAGCTTTTGCTCTATGAATATCTGAGCGAAGCCGACAGGGTCGCCAAGGCCTCAACGGAAGACCTTACCCGAGGGCTTGCCACCAAAAAGATGACTCCCGAAACGGTGAGAATGACCATCACCATGGTCGTTACCTTCCCCATCCTGTTCGTATATCCCTTCATGCAGAAGTACTTTGTAAAAGGAATTATGCTGGGGGCTGTCAAAGGTTAGGAGCTTAGTGCGGAATGGGTACCCGTTCCGCGTTAATCAAATAAAATTTAAGGGAGGCAAAATAAGTCTATGTCAAACTATTTCAGAAAACTTGTCTCAGGATTTTTAGCGGCCGGTCTTGTTTTCAGCATGGCGGCCTGCGGAACAACAGAACCCAAGGGAGCTGTAAACACTGACGTTCCGGCAGCATCGGACGGTTCTTCCGGCACAGGGGCAGGCGACAATGAAAAAGAACCGGTTACAATAACCTGCTTAATCCCGGAAATAGGCGCAGCCGATTGGAATGATTATGCCGACAGCTCCGTACAGCAGGCGATAAAACAAGCCACGGGCGTGACGCTTGAAATTATTGACTGCGATGATAACAAGTATAGCGTCATCCTTGCCAGCGGCGACATCCCCGACATTATCCGGGCGAAGCCAAGCTTTTTCAAGCAGCTTATTGAGGGCGGAAACGTTATTGCTCTTGATGAGCTTATACAAACGAACGGACAGGACATAACAGAGAGTATCCCCAAGACGATTGAGTTCAGCAAAAAATTCTGGAGTAACAGCACAAACAACCTTTATTTTATACCCGCGCAGGTTGGTGTTGACGCTATGGGCCTTGCGCCGGGGCTGGGAGCCTCCATCCGCTGGGATTACTATAAGGAGCTGGGTTATCCTGAAATGAAAAACGAGGATGACCTGCTGAATGTCATTGCTCAGATGGTACAAAACCATCCCACCACAGAGGATGGCAAAAAGGTTTATGGTATCGGGGCGTTTAACGATTCGGGAACCTGGTGCTTATTCTATTCCATGGCATCCCTCTATGGGTTCCAGAGCCTTGGCACCACCTGCGCCTATAAGGTTGACACCAATGAGCCCTCCTCCCTAACCGACAATCTTGACGGGCCCTATTGGAACAGCGTGGCCTTCTATTATAAGGCAAATAAAATGGGGATTCTGGATCCGGATGCAATGACTATGAAAACTGCGGATTTCACCGCCAAGCTTACAAATGGCCAGTTGCTTTACTCTCCCGGCCCCACAGGTGATTTTAACAGCAAATATGCCCAGGACGGCAAAGGCTTTATGACTGTTCCCTTTGAGGACGGTTATCAGTGGAATGGCGCTAATTATTACGCAGGCTGGACGGATAAATCCTATGCCATAAGCAGCAG
>JAEXPO010000308.1 GCA_023446675.1 Bacillota bacterium
CTGTTAACAGCTTCGGAAAGCCTCCTTTTTTTGATTTCAGGCATTCAGTTTGCTGTGCCTTAAAAACGGCAATACTGGTGGTAGTCCATTTTGTTTGCCGGGAAAAGAGTTGACTTTACAGCTACGCTTAAGTAAAATTCATAGATGATTAAGGGTTTTATAAATTTATTATATCTATCTCAGGGAGGTGTCTACATGGCTGAAGAAAAAATAAGTTCTGCCGGCGATTCCAATAAAATTACAAGGGATTATTTCGATTCATTGCTGATTGAAACAAGGTACCTTGATTCCGTTATTCCGGATACTACCCTGGAGCTTTATGGAGAAAAGTTCAGCACACCCATTATGACTGCGGCTTTTTCTCATCTGAACAAGTTCTGCAAAGAGCGTGAAAATGGAATGGTTGAGATGGCAAAGGGTGCTTTCGCGGCAGGAGCGGTAATGTGGGCCGGAATGGGCGACGATGGGGAAATGGAGGCCATGGCCAATACCGGTGCCAGAACCATTAAAATAATTAAGCCCTATGCAGACGAAAGTCAGATCTACAGCCAGATAAAGCATGCGGAAAAATGCGGTGCTCTTGCTGTTGGAATGGACATTGACCATAGCTTTGATAAAAAAGGGCAATACGATGTTATCTTTGGCGACGTAATGAAAGCCATAACCCTTAACGAACTAAAGGATCTCGTTAAAGCGACCCGGCTTCCCTTTATTATCAAAGGGGTACTCAGCGTAAGGGATGCGGAGAAATGCCTTGAAGCAGGCGTAAAAGGAATTGTTGTCTCCCATCACCACGGTATAAGCGATTATGCCATCCCGCCGCTTAGGATTCTGCCCAAAATCATAGAGGCTATTGGCCGCCAGATCCCCTTATTTGTTGATTGTGGCATTAGCCGTGGCTTTGACGCTTTTAAAGCCTTAGCCCTGGGGGCGACTGCTGTTTCTGTGGGACGAACCATCCTTGCCGACCTGGCTGCGGAAGGCGCCGAAGGTGTTCAAAAGCGAATAACGGCAATGAACGGTGAGCTTGCAGGAGCCATGGCCCGGACCGGCTCTTTCGATATTTGCCATATTGATCCGGGCGTTATATGGCAGAAATAATCCGTAATAATCCTTACCAGACAGTAACAATCCGTTACCTCTTTAAAAAGATGCCGTTTACCTCTTTGTACCAGGCCACATCCGTCCAGGTACTCCAATAAGGATGGCAGAAGTTCCACGGAGTAGCTCCCCACAGACCGTAATCCGCTGCCAGCTGCATGCACTCCCCGCACCAGTCTCTGAGCCAGCCCCAGGTTAAAAAAGTGTTCCGAAAGGAAGTTCATTTGTTCATAGTTAAACCGAAGCCTCCTTGAGGCTTCTCTTTTTCCGGCCTGTTCCATCCCGCCTTCACTTGTAGAGGCGGGCTTTTTAGTGCTTCCCAAGCTTTGCACCTCCTTATTGACAGGGCTGAAAAAAGGAAATTCCTGATCAAGATCCACATAGAGAACCGTATCCAGAACAGTCGATTCTGACGGTGTTGAAACATCTTTCCAGCAACTCGTCCGTAACTTTATCAAAGTCTGCGAAGGTCCTCCGGGGTAATGGCCGTAAAGCCAGGAAAAATCCCACATGGCGTTGATCACTCTTTCAGGCTTCAAGCCTGTTCTCATATCGAATGCACTCATTTGCTTCGAATCCGCCTTTATCCAGGGTTGAAGATTTTATCTTCAATTCAGAATTTAGCTTAATCAAGAACGGGAGTAGGTTTATGCCTATTGCAGCACAGTATTCATACTCAGAAAATAGGCGTTACAGGCTTGCCGGCTGTCTATCTTCCGGTTTACATTATTTATGAATAATGATAAGATCGGTTTTGACATCATGATTGGTACTGCATTGAAAAAAGAGAATAAATTGTGCCAGAAAACCGTCCGAAATAGAACTGCCCAAAGTGTTTCATGAAATTCTCCCATAACCGGGCAGGCCCCTGTACTCATAAAGAAGCTCTACGGGGCGCTATGCATGCGAAAAAAAGAAATAGCTGCTTCGGACGGATATAAGATGCAGAAAAAGCCGAATTACAAATGCAATGACGTTCAGGTTGTCCCTGGAGCTGCCCACGAAAATCTCTGATTTAAGGCTGCTCTAAAATGAGTTTTAGCGGGGGCTGACGTATGCGTGTCCGTAATAAGGAGAATCACAGGGGTTTATTCGACACTTCCAAAAAAAGAAATTTTCATACTTTTACCGCTCTTTTGGCGGCTCTGGCTACAACGGTAGTATTGGCCGGCTGCAGCGGGCTTTTGCCCAAGGAGGAGGACGTTTTGGCTCCGCCTTTGGTGCAGCCTAAGGAGGTTGCCTATGCGACCATGGAGGTTACTCTTGGTGACATTGTGAAAAGCACCAAGGCATCGGCCACCATGATGTCCCTTTCTCAGTACTCCCTTTCTTTTGAAGCGCGAGGGGGCTATTTGCGCGCGATTAATGTTTCTCCCGGCGATACTGTCACTAAAGGGGCTATTTTGGCCGAGCTGGACGGCGACAGCGTTCGTTATGAGCTAGAAAAGCAAAAGCTTGCCTTAAAAAAGCTGGAGATTAATTATAATCGTCAAAACCAAAAATACATGACTCTTAAGGATAAAAATCAAAAAGCCATAAAGTCTGATCCCAGCCTTTCACAAGAGCGGCTTGATGAGCTTGAGGCCCAGGAGGAAGACGCGCAGGCGGCCCTGGATATCGCCGCCATTGATCTGGAGCTTGGAAGGCTTCAGGTGGAAAGCCTTGAGACTGAATTGAGCAAAACCGTCATCCTGTCTCCTATTGACGGCGAGGTGATTTACTCGGGTAAATTTGCGGTAGGGGAGTACATCGGCGCCAAGTCCACTCTGTTTACGGTAGCCGATCCCTCCAGGCTCTATGCCGTGTACACCGGTTCGGAGGCCTATTCTTTTGAATTGGGGAAGAAGGTTATTGTTACCGATAGTAAAACTAAAGCGGAATATAGCGGCGAAGTGGTCATGTCACCTTCCATGGCACCCAAGGATATCTTCAAGGATAAATCGGATGTCTGTGTCATCTCCGTTGAGGGGGCAGAGGCCGGGGACGACTTAGCCATAGGCAGGGGTATGAC
>JAEXPO010000360.1 GCA_023446675.1 Bacillota bacterium
AAAAAGGCCCGTGTAACATCATCGCTGGGGAAAAGGCTTGTTGTACAGCCCGTTTCAGTACCCATATTGGTAATGGTGGCACGATCAGGAACCCCCAGTGTTTTCACACCTTCTCCGAAATATTCAAAAACCTTTCCCACATTGCCTTTAACGTCAACTCTTCTCAAGACCTCAAGGATAACGTCCTTGGCCGATACCCAGGGCTTAAGAGCTCCGGTTAAGCGGATACCCACAATTTTGGGGTATTTAATGCGAAAGGGCGCTCCGGCCATAGCACAAGCTACATCCAGGCCCCCCGCCCCCATGGCAAAGCCTCCCATGCCGCCCGCAGTGGGGGTATGGCTGTCGGAGCCGATAAGGGTGTTTCCGGGACGTGAAAAGCGTTCAAGAAAGAGCTGATGGCAAATGCCGTTTCCCGGCCTTGAAAAATACAAGCCGTATTTTTGGGCGACGGTTTTTAAGTAACGATGATCGTCTGCATTGCGAAAATCTGTCTGAAGGGTGTTGTGATCTACAAAACTCACGCTGAATTGGGTTTTTACCCGGTCGATGCCTATGGCTTCAAATTGAAGATAGGCCATGGTGCCGGTGGCATCCTGAGTAAGGGTATTGTCGATTTTAAGGGCAATTTCCTCACCTGCAACAGGGTTTCCCTCGACAAGGTGCCGTGATAAAATTTTTTCCGTTACTGTACCTGCCATTTGTCTATCACCTTTGCTCTATTTATTTACCGCATCTTTCCAACACCTTGACTTTAAGTACCTAAGCAGGAAATGCGGGCCGTTTGCAGATTAAGCCTGGTTTTATTTCGTATTGACATGGGAATGAAAGTTATGATATTGCTTTAAGTAATTGCAAAACTCAGGATAGCTGCTTATGTTTTTTTATAAATATACATTTATTTATAGAAAACAAAGATATTATACATCATCGGGTGGCTGAGTTACAAGCTAAACCTCGACACCTTATCACTTTAACGTATTGAAGATGCAGGTTGCCTTCTTCTCAAACAGCAGGAATTCTGTTAAGCTTTTAAAGTGGGACTGAGCCATGATTTCTTTCTGGGAGGACGTGGGAGAATGGATTTGGAGAGCCAGGAAAAAGCCGAGAACAAAGTACTTTTACTTTATTTTATGAAAAAGGTTCATATTCCGGCCAGCAATATGCAATTAACCCGTATTATGCTGGAAAACCGCTTTATGAATTATTTTCTCCTGCAGCAAAGCCTGCACGAAATGCGTATGGACGGGCTTATTCTTATCCAGACAAGGGATAATATCGATTATTATACCCCATCTCCCGAAGGAGAACGGGTATTGGATATGTTTTTGGATCTCATTCATGTGGGTATCCGAACCCGGCTGGACGAAAATATCGACGTGATCCGGGCAACCATTCGTCACGAAGCCTCCGTTATTGCCGAGTACACCTTGGAGAATGAAAATGAATACGAGGTAAAGTGCCGTATTGTTGAGGATTACCGCCCCTTAATTGATATCCGCCTTTCAGTGGGTTCAAGAGAGGACGCAAGAAATATCTGCAACAATTGGAGAGAAAAGGCAAAGGAAATTTATCCTGAGGTCATTGGTGTTTTATTGGGAAAGGATAAGGATACCTTTCAGCTGCGATCCTTATAAGACCTTGGTGCTACCTCTTTCAGCGGAAGCCTATCGGCTCTAAAAGCTGTAATCCACCAGCATGGACTTCATAAGCGCAAAGAACTCCCTCAGGTAGCTGTTTAACATAACCACAGACGGGGTGGGCGCTGCCAGGGCATAGGCTTCAAAGCCGAACCGGGACGCAAGAATGCGCGAACGGAAAACGTGGAAGTCATTGGTCACAAAAACAATTTTATAGGAATCAGCCTGCCGTTCCTCCATAATCTGCCTGGAAAATTCAAAATTTTCCCTGGTGCTGGTGGAACGGTTTTCTTCTATAACCTGAGCCTCGGGAACACCTCTTGCCACAAGATAGTCCTTCATGGCCCGGGCTTCGGGAAAGGGCTCATTAGGCCCCTTCCCCCCAGACACAATAAGAGTGATACCGGGATATTCCCTGTAATAGGCCAGAGCTCTGTCCAGCCTGTTGCTCAAAGAAAGGGTGGGCCTTCCGTCAGGCCAAATGCCGCAGCCCAGCACAATAACATAAGAGGGCTCACCTGCAAGCTGGGCCCGATGGGTGTAGGGATCCGACACCAAGAGAATTTCTATGCCTGTAAAGAATAGAATTCCCAGGACAACAAGACCACAAAGGACTCTTCTGAGCCGGGTATTTTTAATAAGAAAGCCGGGTATAAAAAGCAGCTTTGCCGCATAGACAAAGAAAACGATGCCAATCATTGCAGGCAGAATCACACCCAAATCCCAGCCGCTGGAATAGCGGTGGGCAAAAAGGGTGTTAAAGCAAAGCAATATCCCCGCAATAATAAGTGCTGCGGCTGCCGGGCCCCTGAGCTTTCCCTTATCCCTCATGGCTTACTCTGCCTTAAAGGTTGTTATTTCAACCGACAGAATCAGCACATCCTCAAGGGGGGCATCGGAGGCATTGGTTTCAACAGCCGCAATGGCGTCAACAACATCCATGCCCTTATAGACCTGACCGAAAACCGAATGGCGGTTATCCAGCCAGGCTGTGCCGCCAAGCTTTTCATAATTGGCTACCGCTTCGTCCGGATAGCGAATGGCTTTAAGCTGCTTTACTTCTCTGGGGTCCATGCTTTTTTTCTGTACGATGAAAAATTGGCTGCCGTTGGTGTTAGGGCCGGCATTGGCCATGGAGAGCGCACCTCTGTAATTAAACAGCCTGGCGCTGAACTCATCCCGGAAGGGAGTTCCCCAAATGCTTTCGCCTCCGCGGCCATCGCCTTTGGGATCGCCGCCCTGTACCATAAAATCCTCCATAACACGGTGGAATTTTAAATTGTTATAATAACCGGCTTTAGCATGGCCTGCAAAGTTCTCCACCGTTGTTGGCGCATCCTTGTCAAAAAGCTTAATAAAAATATCGCCTTTGCTGGTTTTCATGACGGCAACGGTATCCCCTTCAGAAGGAAGGGCTAACTGATAATCCAACTGTGACATTCTGTTCCTACCTCATTTCCTCTTTTTAAGCTCCCATTTTAGGACCTTATCGCTGATAAATATCAATAAAAAACAAGAATTTTTATAGGTGCTTCTCTCCAATTGGGTTTCGGGCAAAGCCCGCACTAGGAGACTATTGCATTAAAGCTTCTATTATTCCAAAAAGAAAGCCAATGTTTCAACAGGCTTGTTTTGGAATAAAGCTATTATTCACTGTAGGTTGTTACTTCAATGGAATTAATGATGACATCCTCCAGGGGCTTATCATCACCATTGGTTTCCACGGCAGCAATTTTATCCACAATATCCATGCCGCTGTAAACCATGCCGAATACGGTGTGAACCTGGTCAAGCCAAGGTGTGCCGCCCAGTACGCCATAGTTTTTAATGGCTTCTTCCGGAAAGCCTGCCTGCTTCATTTGGGACATAAGCGACTCGGAAACCGAGGTCGCCTGTACAATGAAGAATTGGCTGCCGTTGGTGTTTGAGCCGGAGTTGGCCATGGACAACGCACCGCGATAATTGTAAAGCCTTAAGCTGAACTCGTCCTCAAAGGCCGATCCCCATATGCTTTCTCCACCGGTGCCGTTACCCTCGGGATCACCGCCCTGTATCATAAAATCCTGCATAACACGGTGAAAGGTAAGGCCGTCATAATAGCCGTCCTTGGCATGCTGCAGAAAATTTTCAACGGCCTTAGGCGCGTCCTCGGGAAAGAAACGGATGTGAATATCTCCGTAATTGGTTTTCATAATCGCCACGGTCTCTCCCTTGGCAGGCATGGTGAGCTGATAATCCATGTTTTCCATATCCGTGCTCTTGCCCGGAGCTGCTGGATACCTGTCATCAGGTCCTGTCAGAGCCTTCTGGCCGCAACCGGCCGTAGTAATGGCAAGAATACAAAACAAGGCTATGCCAACAAGCTTTTTCAAATTCACTTTCATTACCCCTTATCTTTTACATTAAACTTAAACGGTTTTACGAATAAACTGTTAATAAGCGGCTATTCTAAGAATTGGCTGAATGCCGTTCCCATTTTTGAGCCGTGCTTTTCCGTTACTTTCAGATAAATAAAAAGGCGGAGGGTTTCGCAAGGCTCGTCAATTATATCATAAACCCGGGCGGGAATAAACACTTATATTGTGAACATTGATTGGGATAAACAGGATTCCGTTTCGAGAGCGGCAGGCTTGGTGATTTTATCACAGACGAGCCGGCTTAAGAGGTTCTATAATAACCTTAAAGTTTGTTTAAGCGGCATGACCGCAATGTCTGAAAGGAGAATCATTATGGATATTAAGCAGGTTTCCAAAACAGAATTTGATATGGAGGTACGGGATTCCAGCCTTCCTGTATTAGTAGATTTCTGGGCCCCCTGGTGCGGCCCCTGCCGAATGCTCACACCCGTGCTTCACGAGCTCGCAGGCGAGCTTAAAAACCAGGCCAAGGTGGTTAAGGTCAATGTGGACGAGGAGCCGGAGCTGGCCTCCCGTTACGGCGTTGTAAGCATACCTACCGTTATAGCCTTTAAGAAGGGGCAGGCTACGGGCAAGGTAGTGGGTTTCCGAAGCAAGGAGGATTTCAGAAAAATGGTTTTTTAACAGCTTTATGCTGTCTTTTTTACCTTACTCATGGTATCCTTGTGTAGGGTGATTCCATG
>JAEXPO010000390.1 GCA_023446675.1 Bacillota bacterium
AGAATACCGTCCGGTTGTTTACAAATTGCTTAGAAATTGTTTGAGAAATATTAATTAAACCCCAGGTTCCCGCGCCCAATTAAAATGCATTCGGATTGCAGGTTCCTCAAAGCCGGCATTGCTAACAGGAAAAAATCATGTTAACATAGCTAACAGTATTAGTTCATACAAGGGTATGTCCAAAACCTAACCGTTATATAGCCGCCCATGGGACTTTTTATTATTAGCACATAGGATTTTTATCATAAGGAGGCAGCATTATGGACTATTTCGCTCTGGCACAGGAGTTATCCCGGATCAGGCGCAGAATGGCAAGAATCCCGGATTTCCGCAAGTTTATCACTCCGGATGACGGAGAGAGCTTTGTACTTGGTTATCTGGGTGAGAGATCCAATCCCATCAGTCCAAAAGAAATTGGCGATGCCATGAATGTCAGCTCGGCACGAATCGCCACCATCCTAAACCAGCTTGAAGAAAAAAAAATGGTCCGGCGCATGGCGGATCCGGATGACGGCAGGTACACGCTCATAGAGCTTCTGCCGGCTGGGGTTGACCAGCGACGTAAAAATGCGGAAAATTTCAATCTGTGCGCCGCTCGCTTTCTTGAGGAGCTGGGCCCCCAGGATGCCGCCGAATATGTACGCCTGCAAAGCCGGATTGCTGATATTTACACAGCACGTCTGGCTTGCGGAAAGAAGGTCGCTCCTTGAACGAGGTTATAACAAAAAAATCACGAACACTGATATTTACCGTGCTTATGATATGCTCCATTACAGGGGCATTGCTTCAGACCGCCTTAACAACGGCGCTGCCTGCGATCATGGAGGATCTTAAAATATCCGCTTCAGACGCCCAGTGGCTGACAGGGGCCTATTCCCTGGCTATGGGCGTTATGGTGCCGGTGACTCCCTTCTTATTAAAAAGGTTTAAAACAAAACCCCTTTTCCTCTCAGGCATGGGAATGTATTTTATTGGCCTTCTGTTTTCGGCAACAGCAGGGGTGTTTCCCGCACTTTTGCTGGGCAGAATTATACAGGCATTGGGAAACGGGCTTTTGCTTGCCATGACCCAGGTGGTCATTCTGACCATATTCCCCTCCGAAAAAAGGGGAACGGCTATGGGAATCTATGGGTTGGCAGTGGGAGCGGCCCCCGTGCTGGCACCCACGATTACAGGTATGGTGATTGACGTATTTGACTGGCGTGTTATTTTCTGGTTCGCGCTTTCCATTGTGGCCCTGAACATTGTCTTTGCTTCCTTTGTTATGAAAAATGTTCTGGAAAACAAAAAGCTTCCCTTTGATACTCTGTCTGCAGTTTTCAGTGCAGTGGGCTTTACCGGGCTGCTCCTTGGTATCGGAAACCTTGGCACAGACCGTTTTTTCAGTGTGACCATAGGGCTGCCGCTTCTGGCAGGGATTATTATGCTGGTTTTGTTTGTCCTGCGCCAGCTTCGATTGAAGAGTCCCTTTCTGGAAATAAGAACCTTCAAAAACCGGGAATTCAGGCTGTCCGTTATCGTAAGCATGCTCCTTTACGCGGTGATGATTGGGGGTTCCACGCTAATGCCCATATACATCCAGATCGTCCACGGCTTATCCGCCACCATGTCCGGCCTGATTATGCTGCCCGGCTCACTGGCCATGGCCATTATCAGCCCCTTTGCCGGAAAAATATATGATAAATTCGGCATTCGGCTATTGGCATTCACAGGCAGCCTGTTAATGGCGCTCAGTTGCCTTGCAAACGCCTTTGTGGGAGCACAAACCTCGGTTATTTTTCTGGCCCTGGTGTACATCCCCCGTTTAATTGCCATAAGCTTAATTATGATGCCCATTGTTACCTGGGGAATGAGCACGCTGGACAGCAAATACACTTCCCATGGAACAGCACTGCTAACCTCACTCAGAACCATATCCGGAGCCATCGGATCGGCTGTTTTTGTGGCAGTTATGGCTTATGCAACCAGGGTAACAAGCGGCTCGGCTTCCGTTGTTGCCAATGAGTTTGGAATAAACGTATCCTTTGTGGGCATAACGGTAGTGGCGGTCATTCAACTGGCAATCGCGTTTGCTTTTGTGGGCAAAAAGCCCAAAATCCCGGAAATAGGACTGGATGCTTTGGAGTCCTGTTAAGAAAAGGGAGGAATTTAAATCTCCCTGAGGTTTAACAATTTTTAAATAATTGGGCTTTATAATAAAACATTAAAGGTAACAAGTATAACGATTATTTCTTATTTAAAAAAGGAGAAAAGCATGATTAACATTCTTGTTGTTGAAGATGATATAAAGCTCAATCAACTGGTATGCACCTATCTCAGTGACAACGGCTATGCCGCCAGGGGGTGCCTCAATCCCCGGGAGGCCTATGATTTAATGTATAATAACCGGTACGATCTTATTATTTCAGATATTATGATGCCCCAAATCGACGGCTTTGAATTTGCGGAAACCGTACGGGATTTGGATAAAAACATCCCCCTTTTGTTCATGACAGCCCGTGATGATATTGCTTCCAAGCAGAGGGGCTTTCGCGTGGGCATTGACGATTACATGGTAAAGCCCATTGATATGGACGAGCTGGTATTGCGTGTGGGCGCGCTGCTGCGCCGGGCAAATATTGAGAGCCAGAGGCGGCTGGCGGTGGGAAGCCTTATAATGGACGCGGACGCCACAACTGCGGCGATAAACGGCAGGGAAATTCCCATAACCGTCCGCGAATTCAACATCCTGTACAAAATGCTCTCCTACCCCAAGCATACCTTCTCCCGGGCTCAGCTCATGGACGAGTTCTGGGGCATTGAAAGCGAAACCAGCCTGCGGGCTGTGGATGTGTATATCACAAAGCTTCGGGATAAATTTTCCTCCTGCGAGGCCTTCAAAATTGTCACGGTTCACGGTCTGGGCTATAAGGTGGTGCTTCAGTGAAAAAGAAGGTGACAAGCAGGGACAGCCGGGTTAAATCAAAGCATTTCTCCTGGAAGGAATATGTTCTCAGCTACTTTGTCTTGCTCACCCTGTCCGCAGGCCAGGGCATGATTTATGCCCAATACATGGACTTTGACCGTATGCCCCCGGAATATATCTGGGGAATGCTGGGCTACTGGGCCATTGTAGCCGCTGTTTTCTGCCTTGTCACCGCCCGCCAGAAGTTCCGCGCCTTTGACAAGCCTATGCGAAAGCTCAGTGAAGCCGCAAAGCAGGTGGCCGAGGGTGATTTTTCAGTGTACCTGGAGCCTGCCCACAGGATTGAAAAGCTGGATTATGTGGATGTGATGTTTGAAGATTTCAACAAAATGGTGGAAGAATTGGGAAGCATTGAGACCTTGAAAAATGACTTTATTGCCAATGTGTCCCACGAAATCCGGACGCCCCTTTCCGTAATCCAGAGCTACGCCATGGCCCTCCAAAAGCAGGATTTGCCACAGGAAAAGCGTAAGGAGTATACCGACACCATTATCAGCGCAAGCAAAAATCTGACGGAGCTTGTAACCAATATTCTGAAGCTCAGCAAGCTGGAAAATCAGGAAATCTCCCCGGTTACCGAGCCCTTTGACCTGTGCCGCCAGCTCTGCGACTGCGCGCTTTCCTTTGAGCCTGCCTTTGAGCGAAAAGACATTGAGCTGGTGGCGGATATTGAGGACAGGGTTACCCTGTATGCCGATGAAAGCATGCTGGAGATTGTATGGCATAATCTTTTGTCAAATGCCCTTAAATTTACGGAGCCCGGGGGTAAAATTACCCTTACCCAGGTTTCGGATGAGGATACGGTAACCGTCTCCGTAGCCGATACCGGCTGCGGCATGAACGAGGAAACCATGAAGCGTATTTTTGATAAATTCTATCAGGGAGATACCTCCCATTCGGGAGAAGGCAACGGCCTTGGCCTTGCCCTGTCTCTTCGTGTCATTGAGCTGGTGGGCGGCTCCATCTCCGTAAAAAGCGAGCCCGGAAAGGGAAGCTGCTTCACCGTGAGGCTGAAGGTAAGTTCATAGCCCCCTTTGCCAGATATTTTACTCCCTGTAAAGCAATCGGATTTCTCCAAAGCCCGTCTTCTGAAGACGGGCTTTTTTGTATTTCCACAATTAATATTTCGCAAACATTTCACAAGCAATTCTTAAACAAACCCCAGGTAAGATAAAGCCATCAGATGAAATCGACAGCTCCTTTCCGCCAAGCGGACGGAAGCTGATTAAAGGTAAAGGAGAAAACCCATGAATGAATTTACAAAAAACGCACCCGGCTTTATCGGCTATGAGTACAAGGAGATTACTGTAAAACGCAAAATGGAATCGGTGTATTCCGACGGCTACACCAACTTTGGCTGGCAGCTTGAGAGCACCTCCGCTCCCGTTCAGAGCTTTGATTCCATTACTTTGAAATTTAAGCGTGACCGCAAGATACGCAACAAAGCGGAGCTTACCCGGCTGCAGCGCCAGTTTGAGGCCGGTGTCGGAGAAATTGAACGTCTGGAATTTTCAAGAACTGTGGGCGCTTCAGCCGTGGCCTATGTTATCGGTATTGCAGGAACGGCGTTTATGGCCGGCTCGGTATTCGCCTATCTTGCAGGTATGCTGCCTCTTTCCATTCTTCTGGCCATCCCCGGTTTCTCGGGCTGGGTCCTCCCATATTTCTGCTACTTAAAGCTCCACAGTAAAAAAACAGAGCAGGTTATGCCCCTCATTGACCAGAAGTACGACGAAATCTATGAGGTGTGCAAAAATGCCAGCAGCCTCTGGAGGAGCGATTCATGAAGGACACCTTGATGAAATCCAATACGGCCCATGTCAATAAAATCATTGCGGCCATTTTAGGGCTTCTCTTTGCCGGATCGGCTGTTCTCCTTGTCCAAAACCGCGTTGAAAGCGCGGTGGTGGGATCCCTTTTTATTGAGCTGAGCTTTGCAGCCTTTTTCATAATAAAAAAGAAGCGGCCCATGCTCACCATGGCCATCCTGTTTATGGCCATATTAACCTGCACGGTCCCCTATATCGGGGGGGCCTATACCGGAATGATTGTCGTGACCGTACTCTGCGTGGTATCCCTTTATTTGAACAAGAGTATTCTCTTCAGCTTCGGCGGCTTATACAGCATTACCTATACTGTGGTCTATTTTACGGAAAACCGGGAGGTGGGCACGGACTTTTTTTCAACCATAGGGTTTTTTATACTTATGGTAATCATTCTTTATTTTGTCTGCAAGCGGGGCTCCGATCTGATTCTTTTATCTAACCAAAAGGAAACCCGGGCAAAGGAGCTTTTACACTCATTAAACACTATAATGGCGGTAATTAAGGAAAGCACCTCTTCGCTGAATAACGATATTAACCATTGCAATGCCGATATCGGTACCTTAAAAAGCATCAGCCAGGTTATGGCCTCTACCATAAAGGAAGCCACGGAGGGTGTTGTAAACCAATCGGAAAGTATCGCTCATATCACCGACAGGATGAATGTGGCGGATGAGAGGATGTCCGAAATAAATCAATTCTCAAAAAGCCTGGCCGATACGTCTCAAAGCACCACCCAAATCGTATTGCTTGGCTCCGATAAGCTGGATCATCTGGGCACCCAAATGACGATTATTCACTCTGCGGTAACCGAGTCTCTTATAACGGTAGAGAACTTAAATGAAAACATGGATGAGGTTAACGGCTTTCTTTCCGCTATAAACCGGATTTCGGATCAGACCAATTTACTTGCCCTCAATGCCAGTATTGAAGCGGCACGGGCAGGTGAAGCCGGAGCAGGGTTTACCGTTGTGGCCGACGAAATAAAAAAGCTCTCGGACGAGTGCCTGAATACCGTCAGGCAGATAGACCGGATTATATACGCTATCAAGGCCAACACCAGGCTCGTTTTTGACAAGGCCTATAACGGAATTGCCGCCGTAAAGGAAGGGCAGGCCATTGCTTTAGAGGTTCTTGAAAGCTTTGGCACCATAAAATCGGCATTCAACAGTATTGATGGTTATATCACCCATGAAATGAACATGACGGAGAATGTGGGCGAAATATTTTCACAAATTCGAGAGGAATCCGAAAACATCGCAAACATTGCTCATATGCATTCCTCCGCCATGGAAGAAATGCTGGCGACCACTCAGGAGCAAAATTCCGGTATAGAAATTATTTATGAGTCCATTAAAAGCATCAACAGCTCCAGCACCAGGCTTCATGAGCTCATTAACTCCACGGACTAGCCCGGAATCGCTTTTTTGTTATTAATATTTCTCAAACACTTCACAAACAACTCAAAAACATTCCAAAGCTAATATAAAAGTGTTCCTGACAGAAAACAAGCTTAACGAAACGGAGGATTAACATGAAGAATAAGTTGAACAACACAAATACAATCTATCTTGTTACCGGCGTCGCCGGAAACCTTGGAAGCAGTGTGGCGGCTAAACTGCTTACGGAAAAGAAAAGGGTCCGGGGCCTTGTTTTAAAGGGAGATTCGGCGGCTTCCCGCGTGCCCGCGGAAGTGGAAATATGTACCGGCGACGTAACGGATACCCGGAGTATCGAGGCCTTTTTTAAAGCGGAGGAGAGTACCGAGCTTATTGTTATCCACTGCGCGGCTATCGTTACCGTCAATCCGGATTTCAGCCAGAAGGTATATGACGTTAATGTAAACGGCACAAAAAATATACTTAACGCCTGTATCGCCCATAAAGCAAAAAAGCTGGTATATGTCAGCTCCATCAGTGCCATTCCCGAATTGCCCCTCGGCAAAGCCATTACCGAGGTGGACCATTATGATAAGGACGCGGTAGTGGGTTTTTACGGCAAAACGAAAGCCGAGGCCTCCCAGGCCGTTATGGATGCGGTACACAGCAAGGGGCTGAATGCGTCCATTGTGTTTCCTACCGGAATCTGCGGCCCTGATGATTACGCCTTTGGTCCGGTGTCCTCGTTTATCATCGACTATTGCGCGGGCAAAATGCCGGTTGGCATGGCCGGAAGCTTCAATGCCGTGGATGTGCGGGATTTGGCCGATGCCATCGTAGCCTGCTGCGACAAAGGCCGCAAAGGCGAGGGCTATATACTGGGCAATGAGTGCGTTACCATGCAGGAAATGTTTCACCTGCTCAGTACCCTTACAGGTACGAAGGAGGTCACAAGGATTTTACCCGCAGGGGCGGCAAAGCTCCTCGGATTACTGTCGGATCTGGGCGGCAAAATAACAAAAAAGCCAATGCGCATGACCAGCTTTGCCGTATACAGCCTCATACGCAACAATGTCTTCAACTGCTCCAAGGCTGAGCGGGAGCTGGGCTATAAAACGCGCCCCTTTACCGAGTCCATCCGGGATACCATCACATGGCTGGAGAACGAGCACAAAATCAGCGCTGCCGGCAAGGCCTCCTGATAAAGAATTTCTAAAAAACGAATTCAAGATAAAGACATCCCCCAGATCCAATCAAATTAAATCAAGTTATAGCTAAAGGAAAGGATAAACATCCCATGAGTATTAAATCAAATCTACAGGCTATAGGCCTGAGAAAAGCCTATGAGTATATCGACCGCGATCCAGAGAGCAATCTTCCTAAAATTTCAGATTTCTTAAATCATTTTGTACCCTCGGGTATACTTGACGGGCAGCTTGACGCCATTAAAAGCGTCTTAAGCAATCCGGATAGCAACTGGTATAAATACGTTATGAGCGTTTGGACGGATATTGACAGCGGTATTCGCCAGAAGATATTCGAAAACTTTGTTATCAATGCCTGCCTTAAGTGGGGGGATGTAAACGAAGATCTTCAGGCAAAGCATAGCTGCAATATTCCATGGGCTATTCTCATGGACCCCACCTCTGCCTGCAACCTTAAGTGTACCGGCTGCTGGGCCGCGGAATACGGGAACAGGCTGAATATGACCTATGACGAGCTGGATTCCATTATCAGGCAGGCCAATGCGCTTGGCACTTACTTTTTCCTTTACTCCGGCGGCGAACCCCTGGTAAGGAAGGCGGACATCCTTCGTTTGTGCCAAGCACATCCCGATTGCCAGTTTACGGCGTTTACAAACGGCACGCTTATTGACGAGGCCTTTGCGGACGAGCTGCTGCGGGTTAAAAACTTTATCCCGGCTATCAGTGTCGAGGGCTTTGAAAACGAAACCGATTTCCGTCGTGGCGGCGGAACCTTTAAAAAGGTGGAAAAGGCCATGGCCATTCTCAAGGCCAGACGTATCCCCTTTGGAATCTCCTGCTGCTATACCAGCAAAAACTGTGAAAGCATCGGCTCCGAGGACTATTTTGATCAGATGATTGAATGGGGCGCCAAATTCTGCTGGCTCTTTACATACATGCCGGTGGGTAGCGCCGCCGTGCCGGAGCTTATGGTAAATGCCGAGCAGAGAAAATTCATGTATGAGCAGGTGCGCGGGTTTCGGGAAACAAAGCCTATTTTTACAATGGATTTCTGGAACGACGGGGAATACCCCAAGGGCTGCATCGCCGGAGGCAGAAATTACTTTCACATTAACGCCAACGGGGATATGGAGCCCTGTGCCTTTATTCACTATTCGGATTCCAACATCCGGGAAAAGACCTTGCTTCAAGCTCTGCAATCCCCTCTGTTCATGGCTTATCGCGCAGGCCAGCCCTTCAATGAAAATCACCTGCGGCCCTGCCCTCTTTTGGATAATCCCGGAGCGCTGGCCCAAATGGTGGAGGCCTCAGGCGCTCATTCCACCGACCTTCAAAGCCCTGAGGACGTCCGGATTCTGACTGCCAAATGCCAATCGACTGCGGAAAACTGGGCGGCTGTGGCCGACGAGCTTTGGGAATGCGCAGGCCATTGCGTGGGCTGCCGGGCAAAATCCTATTGACAGCTTTCCGGCGTTGTGCTACATTCATAACAGTGTTTTGAAACACCGTTATGAATGTAGCATTTTTTGATTTCACAGCAAAACATCAAAAACAGGAATTATTGCAATAACAGATAAAGCGTTACCAGAGGCAGGTAGAGATGGCAAAGCAAATTGAAGGTGTCTACGAAACAGTTCTTGAGTGCGCAAAACAGGAGTTTCTTGAAAAGGGCTTTCAGGAGGCCTCCTTACGCACTATCGCACAAAAAGCGGGAACCAGCACGGGGTCCATATACACCCGATTTACGGATAAGAAGGGCCTGTTCGAGGCCCTGGTAACCGGTACCGCCGAGGGGCTGAAGTCTATTTATGTATCTGCACAGCAGGATTTCAGCGAGCTTCCGGGTACGGAACAAAAGGAACGGGTTAATGATTATTCCGATGATAAGTTTAAGGAGTTTATCGGGTATATTTATGATCATTTTGACGAGGTCAAATTACTCATTTCCTGTTCGGAGGGAACCGCCTACTCCAACTTTATCCACAGTCTGGTAGAAATTGATGTGGCTTACTCCATGAAATTCGTTGAAACAGCTTGCAAGGACGCACTTCTTTCAGGCCGTGCCTCTCCCGAGCTTTTACATATTGTTTCCAGCGCTTTTTTATCAGGAGTCTTTGAAATTGTGGCCCATGACATGAACAGGGAGGCTGCCGATCGGTATATTGACAGGCTCAAAAAGTTTTTTCTCGCAGGCTGGGATACTATTCTGAATCCGGATGCGGAATGACATGTCCTCTCTAAAGCTTGCTTTGCCCGCAACCCAATTGAAAAGAAGCAACGATAAACTTCTTGTTTTTTATTGACGTTTATCAGCGATAAGGTACCAAGATAAACTAAATAAGCCAATGGCTACCAATAAAGCATTGAGGTTCAACTGAACCTCAAAAAATTTACCGTCAAGTTAGTTTACTCTAACTAAAGGAGGAAAATCCATGGACTCATCCACTCCCCTAAGTCCTTTTGCCCGGCTGGTGGATTTCGCTAAACCCCATAAGAGAGGCTATATGGCCTCGGTTATTTTTGCGCTTCTGGGTGTGGCATCAGGTATGGTCCCTTATTTCGCAGTGGCCCAAATGCTCATTGCTCTTATTCACCGCACCGGAAATTTGCCCTTTTATTTCACGTGGTGCGGCATTGCGGCAGCCGGCTTTGCCTTGAAGGCCGTCTTAATGAGCGTATCCACCACCTTTTCCCACAAAGCCACCTTTGCCGTCATTTCCCAGCTACGCCTGCGCATGACCTCCAAGCTTACCCGTGTCCCC
>JAEXPO010000420.1 GCA_023446675.1 Bacillota bacterium
TAGTTGCGCCAGCCTGCTGCTGGCAAATGGCATATCCATGAAGCAAATCCAGATATGGCTTGGACACAGCACTTTCTCAACTACTGCAGACATCTACTCTCATTTAGACTTTCATGCGCAGATTGAATCGGGGCTTGTAATGGACGGAATGTTTGAAAAATCCAAGGGGGAAAAACCTGTCGGATTTGATGCAAAACAATAATTTCTAACAGTTTAGCTTTATGGATATACAGAAAGCTCACGAGATAAGGGTTTCCTACGGATCGGATTTCTACAAAACATAAAAAAACACCCTCAAAAGAGAGCGTAGAAAAGATTAAAAAAGGAAGAGCCTGTTGCGGACATTGACCGCAAACAGGCTCATGGCGGAGACGGTGAGATTCGAACTCACGTGCCCGTGAGGACAACCTGATTTCGAGTCAGGCTCGTTATGACCACTTCGATACGTCTCCGTATAGGTTTGACCAAAGAAAAAATACATTCTCTTTAGTATCCCTTTAACAGGACTATTATAAGCTAACACAGCCGGAGCAAAAAATCAAGATCCAGGAATTCACCAAGGTTTTTTCTTAAGTTTTTCCTCTAAAAAAAGTTTTGCAAAGTTCTGTAAAGTTCTGCAGATACCTAAGTTTAGCATCTCCGGAGGGCTAGGCAATGCTCCAGCCCTCAGCCCTCTCACGAATGGATACAAAGTTCCTGTAAATCCCCTCCTTTGCCATGAGCTCCTCATGGGTTCCTTGTTGGACGATGCGCCCCTTTTCCAGAACCAGAATCTTATCCGCATGCTCAATGGTGGCAAGACGGTGGGCGATGGTAATAATGGTTTTGCCCCTGGTAAGAGCGGAAAGGGCTTCCTGAATTAAATGTTCGTTTTCAGGATCAATGCTGGCGGTAGCTTCATCCAGAATAACAACAGGCGCGTTTTTAAGTATTGCCCGGGCAATAGAAATACGCTGCTTTTCGCCGCCGGAGAGGGAGGAGCCCCCTTCGCCCACCTGAGTATCGTAGCCCTCGGGAAGCGTCGTGATAAAGTCATGGCAGCGGGCCGCCTTAGCCGCGGCCACCATTTCCTCCTCCGTGGCCTCGGGCTTTCCAAACAGGATGTTGTTCCGGATGGTATCCCGGAAAAGATACACATTTTGAAAAACCATGCTGAAATGCCGAAGAAGGCTGTCACAGGTAAAATCCCGCAGGTCGTGGCCGCCTATTCGGACATTGCCCCCATTCACATCGTAAAAGCGCGCCATCAGGTTTAACAGCGTTGTTTTACCGCTGCCGGAGGGTCCCACAATGGCTGTGGTGGTGTTTTGCTCCGCGGTAAAGCTCACATCGTGAATAACCTCATTCCCGTCATAGCCAAAGGATACCCGGTCAAAAACAATATCGTATTTCTCAAGCGTAATGTCCGAGCCCGATTGGTCGATAAATTCCGTCTGCTCCAGCTGTTCAATTTTGTCCAGGGCAGAACCAATCATTCCAAGCACATGGGCCGAATCATTGATGGCCTCAACACCCCCGAACATGAAAAAGGTAAACATGGCCAAAAGGAGAAATTCGGGGATGGCAGCCGAACCTGCCATAGTAAATTGGGCCGCAATGAGAACAATGACTACGGAAGCCAGCTTCAGCGCAAACAGGTGCAGAACGTTCCAGGGAACATAGGCCTTTTCAATGGCAATATTTATCCGCCTGCTTTCTATGCAGGCTTCCCGGAAGGCTTTTATTGCTGCGCCCTCCTGACCGTAGGACTTCACAATGGGAAGGCCCCGGCTAAACTCGATGATGGCCCCGGACAAGGCTTCTCCCGCCCTTCGGTTAACCGGGGAGCTTTTAACGCTCTGGCGGTTGATTCCCCGGAGGGCAAGGTGGGAGAGAAAAACCCCAGCCACCGCCGTCAGCGCGGCCTGCCAGCTAACCGTACAGAGGAAGATAACAATGGCCGCCAGATTAATATAGCCATTGACAAAGGTGTCAATCATTTTCATCCCGTGTATTTCTATCTGGGAAAATTCGCTGGTAAGGTCAGCCAGGATTTCCCCTGTGGAATTCTTTTCGAAGTACCCTAGCGAAACCCGTTTAAGCATATCTCCAATGCGAATTCTCTCTCTTGCGGTTCTTTCGGTGCCGATGCTGTCCTGGAGCCGTGCCCTTGCGTATGAAAATATAAAACGAAGCAGTACGGCGGCTCCGATAAGAAGAAGGGCCTGCCACACAATGTCGGAGGAAAGCGGCGCTTCCCCGGACATGTCCTTAAGCACTCTGCCTAAAGCCTGTGCCGCGATAATAATAGGCAGGGCGGTGCACCAGGTGGCGAGAAAGGAGCATACTACGCCCCAGTACAGGCGCTTTTTATAAGGCCCAATCCATGTGATAATGCGCTTTACGGTTTTAAACATTAACGGCTTCCTCCTTTGCCTTGCCGCCCACGGCCCATTTGCGTGCGCCCTTATGGGCCTCCCAGAGCCTCTGATAGAGTGGGCAGCCTTCTAAAAGCTCCTCCTGGGTTCCCCTTGCGGCAATTCGTCCCTTATCCAGAACCACAATTTGATGGGCCTTTTGAATGGTGGAAAGCCGGTGGGCTATAACCAGGAGGGTTTTGCCCCTGGAAAGGGCCATGATGGACTGCTGGAGCTTATCCTCGTTCTCCGGATCGGTAAAGGCCGTTGCTTCGTCCAGCACAATAACCGGCGCGTTTTTGAGGATAGCCCTTGCAATGGCGATGCGCTGCTTTTCTCCGCCTGAGAGGTGCTTCCCCGCTTCACCCGCCGGGGTGTCCCAGCCTTTTTCCAAAGTGGTGATAAAAGGCTCGCACTGGGCCATGCGCCCTGCCGTGTACACCTCTTCATCCGTCGCCCCGGGCCTGCCCACGCGGATATTTTCCTTAAGAGAGCAGTTGAATAAAAAATTATCCTGAGTCACAAAGCTTACCAGCTTTGAAAGCTCCGCAAGGGGAAGCTCCCGTATGTCCACGCCGCCTATCCTGATGGCTCCGCCGCTTACATCCCAGAACCGGACGATGAGCTTTGCCACCGTGGATTTGCCCCCGCCCGACGGACCTACCAGGGCTGTTACCTTATTTTGAGGGATGGTCAGATCCATTTCGTGAAGCACCGTATCCGCGGCTTTCCCCGAATAGGAAAAGGAGACGGAGTGAAGGGTGATATCGAAGTTAGCCGGATGCTTTTCGCCCCGGCCCTCGGGAAGCTCGGGAATTTCAAGGAGCTCGTTGGCCGAAAGAATGGCGTATTCAATGGCTTTTCCCAAATTGATAAAGGCTGTGAACTTAATGAGGGGAGCCACCAGCCCAAGTGCCAGAATGCAGCACATGGTAAGCTCCGAGGCGTCCAGGCTTCCTTTAAGATAAAGAGCGAGGCCCACAGGCACCGTGGCAAGAAGGGTGCTGGGTAAAACCGCACCAATAAGGGTAAGTGTCTTCCAGCTACTGTGAAACCAGGCCAGGGTAAAATCCCTGAAGGCATTGACAGCCCCGGCGAATTTTTCATAGGAGGCCGCCGTCCGGTTAAAGGTCTTTACCACCTCAATGCCCTCAATATATTCCACGATAATGCTGTTGACATGATCGTTGGCCTTCATGTAGGCCGCATATTTTTCATTGAAGGCTTTCATGGAAAAAAGCATGGGAAGCATGGCAACCGGAAGTGTCGCCAGTACCGCAAGGGCCATGCGCCAGTCGATGGTGATGATGTAAATAAACATGGAAAGAGGCAAAAGCAGGCTTGAGCCCAGCTCCGGAATGAGATGGGCCAGGGGAAGCTCGATGGTGCCCACCTTATCCAGTACAATGTCCTTGATTTGGCCTGCCGTCCGGCCCGTTATCTCACCCAGGGGAGATTTAATGAGCCTGTCGGCTATTTTAAGGCGGATGGCCTCTAAAATGGTATAGGCAGAAATATGGGCAAAGCTGGTGGAGACGCCGTAGCAAATGAGCTGAAGGGCATAGCCTCCAAGGCAGACGCCGCACCACATAAGAAGCAGGGGGGCTGAAAGCTCCTGGTAAATGGCCAGCCGGAGAAGGGCAAAAACGCCAAAATAGGGGATAATCCCTCCAATGACGTTCCCAATGGCAAAAAGGACGGCTAAAACCATCTTTCCCTTGCAAAGGGAGGCATAGGAGAGCAGGGTTTTCAGCCAGCTTGTTTGTTTTTTCACAAAAACCGTTCCTTTCAAAAGCGGATTAACCGGAGTCCCGGTTAATTCAAAGTTTATCAGGCTTCAGGAAACGGTTCTTCTCCATACGGTCATTTCCAGTCCGATCCGACAGACTTTTTTCGGTAGGCAAGAGGCGGCAAACCCATGATTTCCTTAAAGGCGGTGGAAAATTTGCCCGGGCTGTCGTACCCCGAACAGGACGCGATATCCATAACGCTCATGTCTTTTCTCTCCCTGAGAAGCCGGGCCGACTGATGGATGCGGTAGGTGCGCATGTAGGAAAAGATGGAGT
>JAEXPO010000423.1 GCA_023446675.1 Bacillota bacterium
GATGGAATACATGAGGGAGCTTTACCGGCTTGCAGTGAGAAAGGGCATTCCTGTTCATCTTGATGGGGCCAGGCTTTTCAATGCCGCAAGCTATTTGGGAGTAGAGGCTTGGGAAGTAGCTGCCTGTGCCGATTCCGTTATGTTTTGCCTTTCAAAGGGGCTTTGCGCTCCGGTTGGCTCCATCTTAGCCGGGACAAAGGACTTTGTGGAAAAGGCCAGGCGTAAAAGAAAGCTTCTGGGAGGCGGCATGCGCCAGGCGGGAATACTGGGTGCGGCAGGCCTCATTGCACTGGAAAAAATGACCCTGAGAGTAGGAGAGGATCATGGGGCTGCCCTTTATGCGGCAGAAGCCCTGGAAGCTCTGGAGGGGGTTACTGTTTTTAAGGAAGATGTCCATATCAATATGGTTTTTATGAAAATTGAGAAGGAACACGATCCGGAGGCCTTCGCGGCCGCCCTGAAGAAAAGAGGTATCCTAATCAACGCCCCTGAGAACGGCATTTTAAGGCTGGTGTTTCATTATTTTGCCGGGAAGGAACAGGCAAAAGAAGCTGTTTCAGCCATTAAAGCCTTTTTAGCCTAATACCCGGAGGACACAATTATCCCGGAGAGGAGCAGGTTCCGCCAAAAGAGGGCGGAGTAGGATATGAGAGGCATAAAAGAGTTTTTACTTATTAATTTGGGTCTGTTTATGGTAGCCGCAGGCATTCACTTTTTCAAGGTTCCCAATAATTTTGCAACCGGCGGTGTCAGTGGTATTGCCATTGTTGCCAACCATTTTATCAGCGGTCTTACAGTAGGACCTCTGATGATGATTATTAATGTGGTTTTTCTTATTCTTGGCTTTATTACGGTAGGCTGGGAGTTTACCTCCAAAACCATTTATTCGAGCCTGGCGCTTTCCGGTATGGTGTGGCTTCTGGACTTTGTATATCCCATGACAGCCCCTCTTACACCCGATACCTTTTTAGAGCTTATCTATGCCATGATACTTCCTGGAATCGGTTCGGCCATTGTGTTTAATCAAAACGCCTCCACCGGAGGGACGGATATTATTGCCAAGATTCTCAATCAATATACCCAATTGGATATCGGCAAGGCCCTGCTTGCCTCAGACTTCCTTATCACCGTACTCGCGGGCTTTGTCTTCGGAGTGAGAATCGGAATGTATTCCTTTCTGGGGCTTATCATCAAGGGCTTTCTCATCGATGTGGTCATTGAGGGCTTCAATATGCGCAAGCAAATGATTATTGTAAGTGATAAGCAGGAGGAAATCCGAAGCTATATTATAAAAAACATAAAGCGGGGGGCGACCATCCATACCGCGGAGGGTGCTTTTACAGGCGAGGTAAAGCATGTTATTACCACGGTGATGAACCGCAAGCAGGCGCTGGATTTGCGCCGCTTCATCCGCGATATTGACCGCAATGCCTTTATAACAATAACCAATACCTCGGAAACAATCGGCAAGGGTTTTCGAAGTATTTAAAAAACATATGTTCTTTTTCGATTTTTCGTGGTATACTAAGATTCGGTTGGAGGAATAATTGCTTTCAGCCGAATTTTTTAGTTTTTGTACCATCGGGGAAGCGGAGGGCCTATGGATCTTTTTACAAAGCTCAATATCCTGGCGGATTCGGCCAAATACGATGTCTCCTGCTCATCCAGCGGCAGCCAGCGAAAAAACAAAAAGGGACAATTGGGCAATGCGGCTCCCGCAGGTATTTGTCATAGCTGGTCCGATGACGGCAGGTGCATTTCACTTTTAAAGGTTCTTTTCTCCAACGACTGTATTTACGATTGTCAGTACTGCGCCAACCGCCGCACCAATGACCGTCCCAGAGCCAGCTTTACCCCGGACGAGCTCTGTGAGCTTACCATTCAGTTTTATAGGCGCAATTACATCGAGGGCCTTTTTTTAAGTTCGGCGGTGCTCCATAATCCCGATTACACCATGGAGCTTATCATAACGGCACTGACAAAGCTCCGCAGAGAGTATAAATTTAACGGCTACATCCATGTGAAAGCCATTCCCGGAGCGGATAAAAGGCTTATCCATGCAGCCGGGCTTCTGGCTGACCGCATGAGCGTGAATATTGAGCTTCCTTCTGAAAATTCCCTGAAGCTCCTGGCTCCTCAAAAAACAGCCGAGAAAATTCTTGCGCCCATGGCTTATGTAAGCGAACAGATAAAGGGCTCCAGAGAGCTTACCGTTTATAAGCGGCAGCAGTCCTTTGTTCCCGCCGGCCAATCAACCCAGCTCATTGTTGGGGCCACCCGGGACAGTGATTATAAAATTATCAATCTTACCCAGAAGCTTTATGACAATTACAAGCTTAAGCGTGTTTATTATTCGGCCTACGTTCCTGTTAACAGCCATACCAACCTGCCTGCTCTTAACACGAGTCCGCCGCTTTTAAGGGAGCACCGGATCTATCAGGCGGACTGGCTTCTTCGCTTTTACGGCTTCAATGCCCGTGAGCTTCTTGATGAGAGCCATGCCCATTTTGATCTCCGGGTGGATCCCAAATGCGATTGGGCCCTCCGCCATATGGCGCTGTTCCCCGTTGAAATCAACCGTGCGCCCATTGAAATGCTGCTTCGTGTGCCCGGAATCGGCTATCAAATGGCTGAACGCATTATTAGAGCCCGGAGGCTTGCAAATCTGTCTTACGAGGATTTAAAGCGTATGAGGGTGGTTTTAAAGCGGGCCCAGTACTTTATCACCGTTAACGGAAAATATTACGGAGGACTGGATCCGGATTCTGAAACCCTTTATTCTGCTCTTTCGGAGGAAGTGACCGATAAAAAGGTGATGATAGGCCAGCTTTCTCTGTTTGGCTGATAAAAGGAGGCTGCGAAATCATGGTTTACTTGACCGACGGAAGCTTTGAGGGGCTCCTGACGGCTGTATTTGAGGCCTTTGAGAAAAAAGAGGATCCGGAGGAAATCTATTTTAAGGATACCTTTCAGATTTCCCTGATGTCGGAGTTTAAGGATATTGTCACCGATGGAGAAAAGGCGGACAGAGTGTATCGGGCCATTGACTCAAAAATATCCCGAGAGGTATTGGAAATGGTTTACGGTGCGTATTTAAGCGAGGATCCGGGCTGCGGTGCGCCAATACTTTACACCCTGCGAATGGGCTTTAAAATGGGGGGGAGAGTAAAAAATCTGCTTCAAAACCCCCATGTGCTTAAGGTTCATGATCTCAACAGGCGGGTTCAGGGTGAGAAGCACCGATTTTTAGGCCTTCTCCGGTTTAAAAGGTGGAAAAACGGTGTGTTTTACGCTCCTTTTGAGCCGGACTGCAATGTCATTACCCTTGTGGCGGGGCATTTTGCGGATAGGCTTTCAGATCAGCCATGGATTATCCATGACCTGAAGCGGAGCTATTATGCCCTTTATGATACCCGTGACGTTCTCTTTTTCAACGGGGAGCTTGAGCTTCCCGACGGGGAGGATGCCGATGAGGAGTATGAGCTGCTTTGGAAAAAATATTTTCAGGTTATTGCCATTGAGCATCGAAAGAATCCCAAGCTTCAGCGAGCTTTTATGCCTAAAAAATATTGGAAGCATCTTGTTGAAAAAAGGTAAAAGTGCCGAAAACCATTTAAGAACAAGAGAATCGCCCAGTATATATGTAAAAATTGCATAAGTTGGCATTCTGTTTATGTTGTAGCGCTTAGAAGCCTGTGTTATAATGAGTTTACAAAATTAATTCCTGGGGTGTTCGAGGAGTCTGTTTATTGAACCTGCTATAATTGACTCGGGAGCCCGATTGTTTGAGCATAGATTACAGGCCTCAAGCTAATTCCGACACAGAACTGAAGTTCTGTGCAACGGCGGTGGAAGTATGATATGAACAACAGGGTGCCCACTTGGCGAGAGCCAGGTGTCAAAGTCAGGCGACGGCATTTCGGGGACTGGGCCGCTTTAACGAGCGGCCCTTTCTATTGCAGCTATTTGTGTAAGCAAATCTGACTAAGGGGGGCATGATACCCTCCGAGCTTAATGGCCTTGTTTATTTTTAAATGCTACATATGAATAGTCTTAACCATACGCCCGATTTCATCAAAAAGCCTGTGGGGCTGGCTTAAATGCATTTTTAACATGGAGCCGGAAATCTCCAAAAGCGCATCTGACGAGTAAATGGACTGGTAACGCTTCCCGAGCTCTTCATACAGGCGGGCCATCTGCCGCGCGGTGTATTCTGGGATGCCCTGACGGTTCCATTCCCGGATGCGTTTTTCCATTGGTGAAAAAAGAATGCGTACCGGAACATGGGGAAGAGGCTTGTCGAGACTTGCGGATTTAGAAAATATATCCTGAAGCCTGAATTCTTCAAGTGCGGTAAGGTAATTTTTTTCCATGCGATAGTAATGGGCGACAGCCTTGCGAAAACGTCTGTCAAGCTTATACCCGGGAAGTGGGGAGAAAAGACGGTAAAAGCCTTTTGAGGCCAGATGCAGCCTTTTTTTGGCTATTGCCTCACCGGTTAAAAATTCTTCGTTCTCCGCTTCGGCCTTTCGCCATTCGGTAAGATCCGGAGGCGGCGGGTTTATAAGCAAAACACCACCCACCAGGCAAGTACGGGTGAGGGCAAAATGCTGAGCGAAATAAGCCGACCCGCCGTCTGCAATGAGAAGAACAGGGCGTTTTACCCGTTCAAATTTCAAAAGCATTTCAAGGCCTTCTGAAAATGAATTGAGGGATTTTTCCTTTTCCGTCTGGGTGCTGCCGCCATATCCGGGTCTGTCAAAGGTAATCATACGGAATTGACGGGCAATTTCATTCTGAAAGGGCCACCATTCGGCTTGGGCGCTGCCCGGAGCGTTGAGTACCACGACAGTGGGATCATTTTTTCCGCGGACACGAAAATAAATTTTTTTATCCCTGCCATGAGCAAATTTTCCTCCGTCCGGGG
>JAEXPO010000485.1 GCA_023446675.1 Bacillota bacterium
CGTAGTGCGCTTAATCCCCGTACAGCCCGAAGCCAGACGCTCTATTTCGGCCCGGGTTCCCACCACATTCTTCTCATCCAGATATTTCTTTACAAAGCCAAAGGCTGTTTTTTCAGCAATGGTGGCGATGGTGCCCGCACGGAAGGTATAGCCCTCACCGAAGAGCTCCTCCGTGTATTTGTGAGCCCTGGGCTGGTATTCACCGGAAAAGTTAAGATCAATATCCGGCTCCTTGTCTCCGTCAAAGCCAAGGAAGGTTTCGAAGGGAATATCGTAGCCGTCCTTTATAAGAGGCTGCCCGCAGCGGGGGCAACTTTTTTCCGGCAGGTCGAAGCCGCAGCCGATGGTCTTGTCCTTTTCAAAAAACTCGGAGAACAGGCAATGCCCGCAGCGGTAATGGGCAGGCAGGGAGTTAACCTCCGTAATCCCGATAAGATAGGCGACGAAGGAGGATCCTACAGAACCTCGGGAGCCAACCAGATAACCCTCATCCAGGGATTTCTTTACGAGCTTTTGAGCTATCATATACATTACCGAAAAGCCGTTTTTAATGATGGAACCCAATTCTCTGTCCACCCTGGCCCGAACCAGCTCCGGCAGAGGCTCACCGTAAAGGGAGGCCACCTTCTCCTCGCTCATGCGCTTAATATCGTCCTCCGCACCCTCAATATGGGGAGGAAAGGTGCCGCTGGGAATAGGTATAACCTTTTCGATGCTGTCGGCGATGGCTACCGTATTGGTTACCACCACCTCGAAAGCTTTTTCTTCGCCCAAATAGGCAAACTCCTCAAGCATTTCCTCCGTGGTGCGAAGGAAAATGGGAGCCTGGCGGCTGGCATCCTTATAGCCCTGGCCGGTTTGCAGTATTTCACGGTAAACCGCGTCGTCGGGATCAAGAAAATGGACGTCACAGGTAGCCACCACCGGCTTGCCCATTTTATCCCCAAGGGCCACTATGCGCCGGTTCAAATCCTTCAGGCCCTCTTCATCCGCCACCCGGCCTTCCCTTACCAGAAAGCCGTTATTGCCTGTGGGCTGAATTTCAAGATAATCGTACCTTTCGGCAATTCGTATAATTTCCTCCTCGGATCGATTCCTTAAAATGGCCTGAAACAGCTCTCCCGCCTCGCAGGCGGTGCCAATAATCAGGCCTTCCCTGTATTTGGAAAAAAGGGACCAGGGTATGCGGGGCTTTTTATAGAAATAATTAAGATGGCTTTCCGATACAATGCGGTACAGGTTCTTAAGGCCAGTCTGGTTTCTTACCAGAATGACCGCATGAAAGGTATCGCAGTTTTTATAATCCAGAAGGCCCTTGGCGTCCATACGCTCCTCTGCAATGAGGTAGGCTTCAATTCCGTAAAGAATCTTTATGTCCTTGTCCTGCTTCTTTTTAAGGCCTTCGCTGACATCCTGCGCTTCAGGAAAGCCCTGCACCACGCCGTGATCCGTAAGGGCCACAGCCTTGTGCCCCCATTTGGCGGCCCGGTTTATGAGATCCTTAACCGGGGTAATGGCATCCAGCTGGCTCATCTGGCTGTGAAGATGAAGCTCCACACGCTTAACGGGAGCATTGTCGGTACGTGTCTTAAGCTCCACCTCAATAAGCTCAATATCCCGGGCCAGCATCACCAGCTCCTTGGCATACATATCGTACTGGGCCTCGCCGTTAACCTTCAGATGCTTGCCCTTGACCAGCTTTTCCCTTACCACGGACAGATCATCCTCCCGTGGAAAGAGCTTAACGGTAATGGAGGAGGAAAAGTCCGTCATATCAAAGGTTATGAGGATGCGTCCGCTTTTAAGCTCCTTTTCCTCAACCTTAAGCACCTGGCCTTCCACCACCACAAGCCCTGAATTAGTATCCACATTCACCATTCGGACGGTATTGCCCCTAACCCCGCGCCCATAAATAAGCCTGGGATTATTTTCGGACGGAGATCTGCCTCCCTTGCCACCTCGCGGACCGCCATAGCCGCCGCTTTGGCCATTTCCGCCGTTATACCCGCCATTGCCCTGATTACCGTTACCGTAGCCGCCATTGCCATAGCCGCCGCCATTGGAAGAGGAGGCATTTCTGCCCGAGCCGTTCTGGCCGTTGTAGCTGCCCTTGCCGTTACTGCCGGCTCCCCCGGTTTTAGGCGGAGGAGGCGCGCTTAACACCTCGGCAACCACCCGTGCCTCATTTTCCATCTTCTCCGTCATATAATCCACAGCCTTGTGCTCCGGAACAGGACAATTATTAAAGCTAACCTCCACATATTTTCCGAAAAGGCTTTTAAAGGCTTCCTCAAGGCATTTGCCTACCCCTGAAGCCAGCAGCATTTCGGAGGTTTGATTGGTGAGGGTCACACACAGGTTTTTCCCGGAAAGAGAATAGTCCGCTCCCTCTAAAAAGTCAAGCATATGGCCTTTTTCTCTGGCGATATGCTCCTTAACCATTTCCAGATGCCAGTCGGAAAGCTTGTCCGTCAGACCGGCGGCAAAATCAGGCTTAATTTGCACCTGTGCCTTGAAAAATTCCGACAGAGCCTTTTCCAGGCGTGAGAGCTGAGCTGCCCGGATTTCCTGATGAAGCTCCAGAGCAAGAATAATTTTCTTATCTGTCTGATGATAGAACAGCCGCGTTATGTATGCTTCCTTAAATGAGTTCTCCAGCTTTTCCTTATCCAAAACGCCTTTAAACGCCTCGCTAAGAGAAGACCTTCCGAGAACATCCTTATCCATTTATTAAGTTCCTTTCGTTTCCGTCATAAAGAACGCTAAAAGGGAATTCCCATTTTCTAACGTTCCTTTTGTTAGCCGATGCTATTATTGTACCAAAGACCTGCCTCAAAACTCAATGCCGGTAAGGCCGATTTAAGAAAAAACACGAAAGGCATGGAAAGACATGCTATAGTATAAAAAGGAAATTACCCTTTTGAGGGTTGGGAGAAAGGAGTCCAAGGAGTCTTATGAATAACATCTATACTTTTAACCCGGTGGAGGCTGAAAGCATCTCCAGGTGCTTTGGAAGTGACTTTTATAATAAGCTGCCGGAGCTTTTGTCCCTGTACAGTCAAAAATGGCATTTAAACGCTCTATCGCTCATCCCCTCCTACTCCGCAGGACTGGTATTCACCTGTATTTCGGAAGAAAGAGGCCCATCCATTCAGAAGCTTGAAGACCCCAATTACCCCGATTTTACCGCTTACGCCTGGCATACGCTTCTTGAATACGGCGGCAAGGGCTTTTGCAAAGCTTATCAAGCCGATCTGGAAAAAGGAGCTCTTCTAATTGAGAGGATCCTTCCGGGAATTGCCTTAAGAGAAGAAACCGCTCTTGATAAAAGACTTTCCGTTTTTACGGGCCTTTATAAAAATCTCCACCAGGTACCGTCGGGAATTTACCGCTACCGCACTTACCGGGATTGGGTGGTTCGTGTCACGGATAAAATGAAAGACAGAGAGGACTGCCGGGAACTGTACGGGTATATGGCTAAGGCCAGGGCCATCTTTTTATCGGTGGAAGCTGAATATAAAACGCAGGTGCTGCTCCACGGCGACTTTCATCATGACAATATACTTCTGGGGAGTGACGGACACTATGTTCTTATAGATCCCAAGGGGGTTTTGGGCCATCCTGTTTTTGATCTGCCCCGATTTATCCTAAACGAGTTTGAGGATAATTTAACAAAAGAGCTTAAGGATAAGATCGCCTATATTATCCGATACCTTGAAGGAGAGCTGAGTATACCTGCTCAAACCTTGCGCCGGTGCCTTTATGTTGAAACGGTTATGGCCCAATGCTGGGACGCGGAGAACACCACCTCTCCCGAAAGCCTTTTACGCCTTACCCAAGCGGCTGGCTTTGCGGATAGCCTGCTGTAGACCTTCTTCAAGCCTTTTATTAGCCTTTCCTAAGTCTTTTGCAGCCGTTCTGCAATCTTCCCCTTATCACAGCGTTCTCAGCGCTAAAAGAACATTAGCCCCCTCCGGGGGCTAAATGACAAAAGGAGCTTTTTACAAAGCTCCTTTTGCTATGAATATTTGTCTTTTAACTATTCCGCCGAATAAGCAACCTTGACACGACTGCTTTCATAAGCTCCGGTGGAGGTTACAGTCACGTAGATATTCCCTGCGGAAGTACCCAACTGGCTGACCTTAATAATAACATAATCGTCATCCTCGGAAACAGTACCGGTTCCCAGCAGGGTTCCTCCCGAGGAAGCACTGTAGATATTCACCACATCGTACTCCGTAAGCCCGGTAACGGTGATTGTATCTGATTTTCCGGAATTATTAACAACCGTTATATCCGAAACATCCGGCGCATCGGAAGTACGTTCGGCGGAGTAGTACACCTTTGTTCTGGCGCTTTCCAGATATCCGTAAGACGTAACCGTCACATAGACATTGCCTGCGGAAGTACCCAGCTGTGAAATCTTTATAAGCACATAATCGCTATCGGTGACACATGTAGCCGAACCCAGGAGATTTCCGCCTGATGAAGCATCATAGACTCTTATCACATCCTTGGCGTTCAGGTAGTTAACCTGTACAGAATCCGACATACCGGCATTGTTGCTTACCACAACGTTGCTTGCCGCAGGCTGTGCGGTCTGCTGCTCCGCCGTATAGGCAATCTGCACACGGCTGCTTTCCGCAGACCCGTGGGAGGTTACCGTTACGTAAACATAGCCTCCGGAGGAATCAAGCCCGGATACGGTAAGGGTTATTTCCGTTGCGTTCTCCGCTACCGTACCGCTTCCAAGAAGGGTTCCTCCTGTCGATTTGCTGTACACGCGCACAACATCATTAGGCTGAAGGAAGATTATGGTAAGGGTATCCGCAACAGATGCATTATTTGTTATCTGGACATTGGTGGACAGCGGTGTGCTCGTTGTCGACTCTGCCAGGTAGGCAACCCCTGTTCTTTCGCTTTCCAGCTTGTTAGGGCTGGTTACGGAAACATAGATATTGCCCGCCGTGGTGCCTAATTGATTAATGGTAACCGTTACCTCGGTTTCATCCTCATCGACGGTAGCCGTTCCCAGCAGCGTTCCGTCGGAAGCCGCGCTGTAAACTTTGACGATATCGCCCTCTTCCAGGTAAGAAACCTCCACCGTATCGGAAATCCCCGAATTATTGGTGACGACAACGTTTCCAAGAAGGGCCGGATCGGATTGCTGCTCAGCCGCGTAGGCAACGGCAATTCGGTCGCTTTCAAGCTTTCCGCTTCGCTTAACGGATACGTAAACATTACCGGCCTCGGTACCCAGCACCCTGTCTAA
>JAEXPO010000318.1 GCA_023446675.1 Bacillota bacterium
TTCTGGCACTTTGCGAGGGTGATTTGAACTTCTGGATAGGCCCCGAATACCCCAACCGGCCAAGGCAGCAAACCTACCGGGGGGAAAAGGTCTATGTGGGGGAGCTGGAAACAGCAGCCCTTGCCGTTTCACTTATTCTTGCCCTGGACTTTTGCGGGCAGCTCATGGACGAGAGCATAAAAAATAAGGCCCTTCAATGTCTGAAGGACAAGGCCTATAGTCTCCTTAAAAATTCCACCCTCTTTCAGTCCGAAAACTGGGTGATGAACCATCTTTGCGTCATTGCCTCCGCCTTTACACTGTGCTCCCTTCTTCTGGACAACCAAAACAACTGCTTTACAGAGGATCTGCCCCTTATCCGAAAAGCCTTGGGGCTGTGGCTCCGAACAGTGGAGGACGACGGAAGCTATGGCGAGGGCTACCATTATTTTACTTATCCTGCCAATGCACTGGCCCTTGCCCTTTTAGCCCTGAAGCACAACAGGGGAATTGAGCTATCGGAAACCGCAAGGCTCGATAAAAGCTTTGAATGGGCTCTTTACAACCAGGTGGGCCAGTATGGGGATGCGGGGGAGAAGCTCCCCGTTGCCACTGCCGTCAATGTTTATGACAGTCCCTTTTATTTTCAGATGGAGGCTCCGGAGGCCCTTTTCTTTGCCAACTACTTTAAAAATCCGCTTGCTCAGTGGTATATTGAACGGTTCCTGCTGGTGCCTCTTAAGCGCCCGGACTGCCTGCATGCCGCATGGCACAGGCTGGACGCCCTTTTACCGGTTTTCTACGACGAGGCCTTTAAGGGCTGTACCCCGGAGGAAGGCTGCCTGTCGCCTTCCCGGGTTTTTCATGACATCGGCTTTGTCTATTTAAGAGACGGATGGAGCGGGATGGATAAGGAAACCGGTAATACCGTGCTGGCCCTTCAAAGCGGCGGAGGGGGAAGGGCACGGTCCCACCAGCATTATGACAAAAACAGCTTTTGTCTTTTTGCCGGAGGCGAGTACTGGGTGGCCGATCCGGGACATTCCTGCTACAGGGGAAAGGCCCACAGCGTTTTTGACACTAAAACCGCAGCTCATAATACGGTTACCCTTAATGGCGAGGATCAGTTTCTGGAATTTTTGGAAAAGGGAATGGAGCCGGGAGAAAGAAAAAAGAGCACTTCCTTCCACAATCGGGCAGTAATTACCGGAAAGGCCTTTTATCCCGAGCTGGATTATGTAAAAAGCAGCGCTGCCCGGTGCTATAAGCCGTCCTTCAAAGTGTTTGACAGGCATGTCTGGTATGTTAAAACAGGCTATTTCCTCATCTATGACCAGGTGGACGCAGGGCGTAAGGGACAGGTTCTCAACGGCTTTCAAATTAACAATTCGGATGGCAAAACAGGCATTACCCTGTCAGAAGAAGGGCTTCTGGCGCAAAGGCCTCATTCGGAGCTTTTTATAAAGGCGGTTTTTCCGGAGGCGGGCTTCAGCCGTAAGGAGGGAATCCTTCACAAGGCCTATCATATCTTCCCCGGCATGGCGGTGGAAGGACTGCCAGGATCCGCTATAAGGCTGGATTTCAACGGAACGGGAGAGGAAGGCAAGGCGGATTTTCTCTATATCCTGTGCCCTGTGGAAAAAGGCGGTGAAAAACCGGAGGTGATGGCTTTGGGCCAGGACGGAAGAGGGGGCGTGGCTATAACCCTTCGGGGCATCAGGGACGAATTCCTTCTGAATGCTGAGGAGGGCTATATACGCTTTACAAGAGACGGGGGCGCCGTTTATTTATTTTAACCTTACCCCTTGGAAATTAATTCATTGAAGAAAAGTGTGCCTGGTTTCTTATTTAAACAGCCAATTAAGGTAAGTAAGGAGGAGCAGAATGCTTTTATTTGAAAATAATCGGTTAGCCCCTGTTTATTTCGACGGGCGTGAACCAAACTGTGTGCATTTGGCCCTGGGAGATCTTAAAGAGGATTTGAAAAAGGTCACGGGCATGAAGCCGGAGCTTCATCCCTTCCTGCCTGTGGAGGAAAAGGGCTATGTGGTGATCGGATCTTTGGAAAACCCACGTTTCAGAGCCTGGCTTGCAGGGATGGGCATTGCTTTTGATGCCATTGAAGGCAAGTGGGAGCATTTTTCTATTGTAAGCTTTGGACCTCAAAATGAAAATCTCTGCATTACAGGCAGCGATTGCAGGGGAACGGTTTTTGGGGCCTACCATTTTTGTGAAACCTTCCTGGAAGTGGATCCCCTTTATTTCTGGACGGACAATGAACCTAAGCGGAAGGAAAAAATTAACCCGGGGTCTGTTCATATTGTTGACGGGCCTGAAACCTCCCGCTTCAGAGGATGGTTTTTAAATGACGAGGACCTTTTAACCCAATGGAAGAACGGGGGTGGAAAGCGTTTTATTGATTATCCCTATTATCATCAGGTAACTCACCACACCATTATCGAAAAGGTGGCGGAAACCGCTCTCCGGCTCAAGCAGAATCTTTTAATCCCCGCCTCTTTCGTGGATATTATGAATCCCCCGGAAGAAAACCTGGTCCGCATCGTAACGGAAAGAGGGCTTTTTATCTCCCAGCATCATGTGGAGCCTATGGGTGTAAGCCACTTTGCCTGGGACAATTACTGGAAGGAAAAAGGGATGTCGCCTCCGGCCTCCTTTGTTGCTCATCCCGAGCTGTTCAGCCAGATTTGGACGGATTATGCCCAAAAATGGGGCCAATATCCTAATGTCATCTGGCAATTGGGGTTGAGAGGCAGAGGGGATCGGCCTGTCTGGGTGCATGATCCTAATGTGCCTTCCAGTATGGAAGAAAGGGGCGGCCTTATCTCCAGGGCCATGTCGGTGCAGGCGGAAATTGTAGAGAGGGTGCTGGGCCATAAGGATTTTTATTCTACCACAACCCTTTGGATGGAAGGAGGAGAGCTCCATAACAAGGGCTTTTTAATCTTTCCGAAAAATACCGCTGTTGTTTTTGCCGATGAGGGCCCAACCCAGATGTGGGGAGAGGATTTCCATCATGTAGTAAGGCGGGAAGATACCCGGTACGGTGTTTACTACCATGTGGCTTTTTGGGGAGCGGGGCCCCGGCTGGCACAAATCACCTCACCACAAAAGATAGAGCACAATTATCGGCTGGCACGGGAGAGGGGGGATACCTATTACTCCATCGTTAATGTGGGTAATATCCGTGAATTTGTGCTGGGCATAAAGGCTCTTGCTGAAATAACCTGGAATATAGAGACCTATAACAGGGATAATTTTATGAAAAGCTGGTGCCTGAGAGAATTTGGCCAGGATCTTACCCCTCAGTACCACAGCTTTTACTCCGCCTTCCATGTGCTTAAAAAGGATACCCTCCCCGACGAGCAGGTTC
>JAEXPO010000557.1 GCA_023446675.1 Bacillota bacterium
CCACAACACCCACCAATCCCTCCACCCCTTCAACCTCCGGAGGCGGGGTTGTGCCGGGTGTACAGGTAACACTTGGAAATGTGACGCTTACCGCCATTGAGGGCAGTAATAAAACCTATAGCTTCACACCCACCAAGGCACAGCTGGAGCTTATTTCAAAAGCTGACACCAAGGGCGTCCGAACCATTGACTTTACCGGAATTCCCAAGGATTCCAGGGGTATAACCCTGGAATTGACCACCGGATGGCTCCCTGCCGGTACCACGGGCCTGACCCTGTTCGTACCCGGAATCGGCAAGGCCTCCTTCCAGGGAGAAGCCTACAAGAAGCTGACAGGCGGAAGCAAAGCCGCCATCAGCCTGAAAGCCGGAAGCCTGGTGCTGGAAATAAAGGTTGACGGAAAGATTCTGGCCTATAACGATTACCTCAATCCCATTCTTCTTTCCCTGCCCTATACCCCCAAGCCGGGCGAGGTGGAAGGAGCCCTGGCTGCAGCGCTGAAATCCGGCGACGGGAAGGTTGTTCTGCTTCCGAGAAGCCGCTATGATGCTCAAACCAAGACCGTTATCATTTACTCGCCTGGAGCAGGTACCTTTGAGGTTCAGTCCAATCCCGTGTCCTTAAGCGATGTGGCCCCTGGCTCATGGTACAAGAATGCCGTGGACTATTTGGCCGCTAGAAGCATTATCCCGGCCGATAAGCCCTTTAAGCCCACGGAAAGCATTACCCGGGGTGAATTTATGGTCCTTCTTATGAAGAGTCTTGGCATTGCGCCCGATGAGTCAATAACCGATAATTTCTCGGATACGGCAGGAAAGGACTATGCGGCTTATCTTGCCACCGCCAAGAGGCTGGGCTTGTCCTACGGTGTAGGCGGCAACCGGTTTGCACCGGATGAGAAAATCAGCCGGCAGGATCTGTTTGTCATGTTTTACCGTGCCCTTGAGAAGCTGGAGCTTCTGCCGGATACCCATCTGGGAAGAGGCCTGTCCGATTTCAAGGATGCCGGAAGCCTGGCCGCCTATGCCGTTGAACCTGTCAGCTATTTTATCTCCACCGGTGTGGTAAACGGTAACGGCAAGGAAAAGCTTATCCTTCCCACTGCCGGATCAGATCGGGCTCAGGCGGCACAGATTCTTTACAATGTGCTTACAAAATAAAACGTCAACCGCATTAATTTATAGTTGAAGGATGTTTTTTTAGTCCCCCTGACAGATTCTGTCAGGGGGTTTTTACTAAAAAGAAACGCCTCTGTTTGTAAAAATTTTTCAATTCGTAAGTGCTGTAATACGATATAATAGTATTAATAAAGGGTTCCAGACATTATTGATAATAAGTTGCAATTACCGGTACAGGAAATCAGCCGGTTTTTATGTAAAGGGGGATGGACGGTGAAAGGTGAATTATTGGAATTCAGTACCCAGTTTGCACCTGCAGCCAGACTGAGCAGGGATGGGGTGCTGGGCCAGGCCCAAACTGTCGGGAGCAGCGCCGCAGCACATCTTTTTAGCATTATGCCCTATGTCATGCTGGTTTTAAATAAATACAGGCAAGTCATTTATTCCAATCGAAGGCTGCTGGAGCTTCTGGGGATTCCTTCCGGTGACGAGCTTCTTGGCCTCCGGCCGGGAGAGCTCTTTAAGTGCATTCATTCGGATCGTCTGGAGGGAGGCTGCGGAACAACGGAATCCTGCAGTGTTTGCGGTGCCGTTTTAGCCATATTGGAATCTCAGAAAACAAAATCCAAGGTGGAAAAGGAATGCCTTATTACGGTAAGAGGCGAAAAGGGGCCCATGTCCATGGAGCTTATGGTTCATGCCGTACCGGCAGTTGGTGTTGATGAGGAGTACATACTCTTTACCATAAGAGATATCAGTGTGGAAAAAAGAAAAAGGGCTATTGAACAGGTCTTTTTTCATGATTTATTGAACACCTCGGGCGCTCTTAAGGGGCTGGTTGAAATCATGAAGGGGACAGGGAATCCGGAGGAGCTTAAGGAGCTGTCGGCATGTGTGGATGAAACCGCCGCCGTGCTATTGGATGAAATAAAAAACCACAAGGATCTGCTCGCAGCCGAGCACGGCGAATTGGCCGTCACTCCGGCATCCTTCTCCGTAAGAGAGCTTCTTGAGAACCTTATCGGTGTTTATGAAAGGGACGACACTAACCGGAACAGCTTTTTACTGACCTGTCCTATGGATTTGGGACTGTCAAGCGACTGGGTTCTTGTACGCCGAATGATGAACAACATGCTGAAAAATGCGGCGGAGGCTTCAGAAGGCGGTTTGATTCTTGTTTCCGCACTCCGCAAGGGGAGCTTTGTTGAGTTCTCCGTCAGCAACGGTCAATGGATACCCAGAGAGATACAGCTGCAAATTTTTAAAAGATCCTTTTCGACCAAGGGAGAGGGCCGGGGGCTGGGAACCTACGGCATGAAGCTCATAGGCGAAAAGTATCTGGGAGGCTATGTCCGTTTCTTTTCAAGAGAAAAAACAGGTACCACCTTTTTCCTTGGACTGCCGGATTTGCCTGAACACGGTTTTCTGTCTTGAAGGAAGTTCCTTGTCTTGAAGGAAGTTCCTTGTCTTAAAGGAAGTTCCCTGCCTTAAGGAATAAGGCGCTTAAGGCTGACGCCAGAGCACCATTCGCATGATTTCTCTTTTAAATCCGGCCAGGCTCAGCGCTTTCCTGAGGCTTTCCGCTTCCTCTTCGGATTCGGGCCAGTCCTTGACGAGAATTTTTTTGCGATCCGGCCAAATCCTGCCGCTGCGAAAGGCTTTGACAAAGGTATCAAGAATTTCACCAAGGGCATCGGCCGTGCCTTCATAGCTTATACGCTCCCCGTATTTTTCAAATACGGCTGCCGGTATTCCCTCCTTCAGAACAAGAGCCGTTGAGGGAACCGTAGTGAAGGGCAGAGGGCTTAGGCTTCGGGGAAGTATTTTGCCATAGGCCTGGGCAGGATCGCAGGCATTGAGCACTTTATAGCCGAAAGGCCCATCCATTAGAGAATAGGCGGGTGGGAGCATGAACTGGATACCGGACAGGCCTTCCGCAAAATAACCACGCATGATTTTATCTGCGTACTCCCTTCTTTTTAAGGACTCATACAGCTCATTCCAGCCATAGAGGGACTTTTCCTGTCCCACCACTTCCCTGCATAAAAGGCCGTACCGCTTAAAAAGCCTGTCTTCCTGTTCTTCCGGTGATTTTTCCCCTAAGGGAAGGACCAGCTCCCAGCGTCCCATTTCACCTCTGGAAACGGCCTGGGCGATGCGGCGCGCTTTTAGGGCCGGGGCTTTTTCCGAACCTTTTTTGTCCGCCCTCTGAGAAAGGAAAAACCGGATGGAGGAAAAGGAATCGTTGCCTATAAGGCCCTTCCAGACA
>JAEXPO010000615.1 GCA_023446675.1 Bacillota bacterium
CTCCCACACCTACTCCTGATCCGGTAAACTTGGTTGTTAACGGGGATTTCGAGATGGGTACACTGGACGCCTGGTCGGTCTCATGGGGGTCATTGAGTGCTGCTACGGATAATGTTTATGAAGGCGCTTACAGTGCTGTTAACAAGGGAACCGGTTCAAAGGGGGCCGGATTGGAACAGGTGGTTGCGGTGCTCCCCAACACCGCCTACACACTCACCGCCTATGTGAAGACCACAAACAGCGAATTCTGTCTTTTGGGAGTGTCGGGCATGAACCGGTACGGAGGCACGGTTCAAATTAACTGCACGGCCAATGAGTACACCCTCTACACGGTAAATTTCACTACCGATGAAACAGTCTCAAAAATTAATGTTTTCCTTAAAAAATGGTCCGGTACCGGTTCGGCCTGGATTGACAATGTCCGCCTTACGGTGAGGCAGGCTTCAAACTGAAGTGATCTTTGAACGGAGCGTTACCCGGGCTGTCTGTCTTTCAGGCTGAAAAGGGGGCTTAAGGCCGTCTTTAGAAAACCGTATTTTAAGCAATGTGGCGTAGTTTAGAGACTACGCCATTCTTTTATTCATGGGTGTGATCCTATAAAAACCATCAAAAATAAAATTTTTATAAAATATCAATGATATCCTTAAGAATATCAATCCAACTATTTAGCAGTTTTGTATCGCTAGCCAACTGCGCCGCGTTTTTTTCATAACCCTGAAGCAGGACTTTTTGATGTTCGTAAAAGCCCTGTAATTTTATGAACATTTCCTTGCTGTTCAAAAGGCTGTCCCATTGATGATTCTGACTTTGACTTTGCAAAGCCTCCAATTGTTTTTTAAAGCTGTCGGCCGACAGTCCCATTTGTTTTTTGAAGTCGCTCAGTATAAACTGCTTTTGAAACAGTTGTTTCTTTTGCCAACCCTGGTATTGGTCAAAAAAGATGCTGGCGATGTTGGTAAATAGTGACGTTAATCTGTCATAGTCAACTTGTATTTGCGTATTATCCTGTTTTACCGTATTGTCAATTATTAACCCTTCGTCTACCAGTACTTGATAGGATGATGTCATTTGTCCGTTATACTTTTCCGCGTTTACCACTGAAACAGCATATCCAACGCCCGCCAGTTCAACGTCCAAAATAACTTCTTCTAGTGATTTAAAAAAAGAATTTGCTGTCATTTCCAACGAGGAGGCCACGGTTTCTACCGCTCTAATGGCAGTATCTGTTTTTACAAATCCGGGAGCTATTAAGTACGTTATAATATTAGTCCCGGCTATTTCTTCAAATAGAGTATTGCAAAGCTCGACCTGTGCGGACTTGAAAATCTCGTAGGCCGCCATATAAGGTGTGACGGGCGCCGACGGGTTAAAAGCAATAATCCCACCTGTGCTTTTCATGGAGGGGAGAAATTTTTGTATTAAAAGAATCGGACCTCTCAAATTTACCCTATAGCTTAAATCCCAATCCGCGATAGATACCTTTCCAATCGCTCCCATCGGAACAACGGCAGCGTTATTTATAATGACATCAAGATGAGTGTACTTCTCCATAATATAGTTATAGAGAGCGTCAATCTGTTTTTCATCAGAAATGTCAATTTGATAAAAATCGACGTTTTCATTGCTGTATTCCTCGTTTATCAGTCTTTGCGTATGCCGCCCCCTCTCGGCGTTTATTTCTGCAAGGATTACCTTAGCTCCCATATAGGAAAATGCACGGGAGGCTTCATAGCCTATTCCGCCGCCACCGCCTGTTAGCAAAACGGTTTTATTATGTAGAGCCTTTCTGTTATAATTGTTTTTTTTAAGAAACATAGTGCTCACTCTTAGTTCATTCTCCCTGAATGTATTTTAATTTCGCCGATCCTTACCGGCCTTTAATAAATCAATGAACCAATGGGGCTCCGGGTAAGGTATATCAGGATTTAGAGCAATCATTTCCATATACGCTTGTATGGAAAGCCAGAACGACAATGCCAAAGCCATAGGATTACCATTGCGGATGATTCCTTGATGCTGACCTTCCTCTATGAGGCTGATTGACTTCACGATAACATTATTTTGCTGGAGTTTACCTTTTATGTTATTTGATAGATTGGGATTACGTTGCGCTTGGTTCATCAGCACAAATAATTCCGCGGTAGAGTGGTCGGCCTTTGCCATATCAAAGATGTGTTTTGCCGCTTTAAAAAAATAATCGAGAGGGTCGTCATATTGAGGAAAATATTGCCCTGTACGACCGGACAGTCCGATGCTGATGAGTTCCTCATGTAAAAGCTCAATTGACCCAAAGTAATGATACAGCAATCCAACACTCATTCCTGTCTTTTCTGCAATATCATTTATTTTTGTTGCTTCATACCCTTTACGGATAAAAATACTCAAGCCGGCCTTCAGAATATCCTGCCGTCGTTTCTCTTTTTGCTCTTTTCTTGTAGTCATTTTTACACATCCACTTACTAAAATTATATTCATTGAATATTATTTTAATGAATATACCACCCTTTTAAACCCAGGTCAAGTGCCTTTTTATAAAAAAACACGCGTATCGCCATTTTCAACGATACACGTGTTTTAAAAATTAAACTTGGCAGTTGCCCATAAACAAGATAGTTTTCTTATACTGTCTTATGGCGGACTACCATAAACCCCTTTTTACACGGCTTCCTCACACGGTTTCCTTTTTGCCGCTCCGGCTGGATTTGTAGGCGGCCTCCATAAGCCTTGTAAGGGTGATGGAGGCTTCAATACCGAATTCGCTGCCGCTGATGCCGTTGTTGTCGGCCCATTGCTTCAGAGGCGAGGGGGAAGGCTCAGGAAGGCTTTCGGGGGTAACCCACTTTCCTTCCGTCTCCTGGGTGGCATAGCTTACCTGTCCGCGAACAAGAAGGGTTCCTTTTGTTCCGCTTATTTCCAGGGTAGCCGGGGTGTAGAGGGAAACAAAGCCAGTTTCCGATACCCCAATAGCCCCGTTTTCAAATTCAATGACAGAGACGGCATTATCCTCAACACCGTGGCCCGTAATATCGGTAAAGGTGGACTGAACGGTCTTAGGCTCCCCCAGGAACCAGTTTAAAAGATACATGGGATGAGCGCCAAGATCGATCATAGCGCCGCCGCCGCATTGCTCCCGGCTGTAGAAATGAGCAGGCAGCCAATTTCCGATGCTTCCGTTATGGACATTGCGCATTCTTGCATAGGTGATGCGCCCCAAGGCACCGCTTTCCACCATTTGCCTGGCAAAGAGGAAGGAGCTGTCGCACTTTTTTACCAGGGACAGGGTAATGTCCGTGTTGTTCTCCGCCAGGGCTTCCTTTATCTCCAGGCAGTCGGCCAGAGTGAGAGCCAGTACCTTTTCGCTGAACACCTTTTTGCCCGCTTTTATGGCCTTCAGGATAATCGCCTTATGCTCGGAGGTGGCGGTGTTTACCACTACCCCTTCAATGGAGGCCTCCTTTAAAAGATCCTCGTAATCGGCAAAATACTTTACGCCGAATTGGTCGGCGTATTTCTTCCCCCGCACCGGATCCTCGTCCCAGAGAGCGGTAACCCGGCTGCTTGTTTTCTCAATAACTTCCCTGGTATAGCCCTCGGCATGGACATGCC
>JAEXPO010000656.1 GCA_023446675.1 Bacillota bacterium
AACCTGCTCCTCACTACCGATAAAGAAAATTACCGGCACGAAAAGAGTTAGTCCTTCAAACTTCCTACGGTAGAGGAGGCTGACGCGGACTTGGGGCCACCTGATGCAAGACCCAGATCTTCCAGCATTTCCTTGACTTCTCCTTCACCGGAAGCAAAATGCTCTGCTTCTTTGGGATCAAGGTAGCGCAACAAGGTCATAAGCTCGCCTACGTGCGCTTTTTCCTCATCACGGATATCCGCGATAACTTTTTTTGCAACGGGATCATCTGTGGCTTGAACATGGGCATCATAAACATAAATAGCTTCCAGTTCGCCTGCAATGTCCAGTCGAATGGCCTGGATTAATTCTTCCTTGCTGATTTTTCTTTCCACATTGGCTTGAAAAGGATTAGCAAAAGCTGGCATATCCTATCATCTCCATTTCTATTGATAATGATTTTTATTAGGTCTATTGTACCATTCCTTGGAAATGATTCAAGGCGTATTCTTATTTTTCTCTCTTGAATCAGCCTTCCTTCTTGTCTTTCCATATTTTAATCATTTTAAATCCTGTCTCATACAAATTATATTACTTTTAGCTTGATTATGCAATTAAGAATGGTTCCTGATAATTATTATCATAAAATTTTTTCATCTATTTCTAGCTTGCTATGACTTCAAAGCAGGTATAAAATATCAAATAGAACTTTAAAAACGATTTTAGTTCTATAATTATTATTTTTAAAAGAAACTGAGGCATTCTAATATAGGGACACAGGAGGAATGATTTGTGTGCGTATTGAAGTAAACCATGTATCCAAGTCCTACCATAACCAAAGGGTTTTGAAGGATGTCAGCCTTAGGGCGGAAGGTGAAATATTTGGACTCATAGGACCCTCAGGCTCCGGCAAAACAACCCTGATCCGCCTTATGACAGGTTCTTTACGGGCTGACGGCGGCAGCATCCTATTGAATGGCATCCCCGTTCCCAATAAGGATTTGCTGAAAAAAATAGGCTATATGCCGCAAAATGAGGCCCTTTACTCCGATTTAACCGGCTATCAGAACCTGCACTTTTTCGGAAGCCTGTATCACTTAAAAGGAACTAGGCTAAAGGAACGGATTCATGAGGTGCTGGCGTTTGCAGGACTTGAGGAGCATGCAAACAAAAAAGCCGCTTCCTATTCCGGCGGTATGAAAAAACGCCTGTCACTGGCAGCAGCTCTTCTTCACCGCCCGGGCATTTTATTCCTCGACGAGCCCACTGTAGGCATTGATCCCCTTCTTAGAAAAAAAATCTGGGATGGCTTTGAGCTTTTAAACAAAGAGGGAACAACCCTCATTATAACCACTCACGTTATGGATGAAGCGGCAAGGTGCAGCCGGCTGGGACTTATCCAGGACAGAGCCCTGCTTGCCACGAACACGGTTTCAAACCTGCTTGCCAAAACGGAAAGCGGCACTCTGGAAGAACTTTTTATCAAAGGAAAGGCGGTTGATGAGGCATGAGAAGCTTTTCTATTGTACTCCGGATTATTCTGCAAATTCTTCACGACAGGCGTACCCTTGCCCTTCTCTTTTTTGCGCCCCTTTTTGTTATGACACTCATCTACCTGCTTTTAGGAAATTCCTCCTATGTACCTAAAATCGCTGCCGTCGATCTCCCCTCAACCCTGACAGACACCCTTAAGGAGGGAGATTGCGAGCTCACGATACTCGATGGAGTCGAAGACGGTCTGGCTGCCGTTCGTGACGGAAAGGCCGATGCCCTTCTTCAATTGGAGAGCGGCCGGCTCAAGCTGACCTTTGAGAGCAATGATGCCGTGAAAACGGAAAAGACGGTAAAAGCCGTGCAGGAGGCCCTTGAGCTGGCATCAGCCCTTGGAACTGCGGCAGGTGCTCCTTCCGTTAATTCAGCAAACACTTCATCCAAGGCAGGAATCACAGTGGACTATCTTTACGGAGAAGCCGGTGAAAGCCTTTTTGTTTCCATGGGCTACCGCTTGCTTGCAGTCATTGTATTTTTCATTGTTTTTATTCTTTCAGGCATTTCTTTTTTAAGGGAGCGAACAAGCCAGACTCTGGAACGGCTTATGCTGACACCTGTAAAAAAAGGAGAGGTCATTGCAGGCTATACTCTGGGATTTGGCCTGTTTGCCGTGCTTCAGAGTGCCCTGCTGCTTCTTTTCGTTCACTATGTTCTTAAAATGCCCATAGCCGGATCGGTTGGCGCAGTGGGGCTGGTTCTCTTTCTTCTAGCCCTGTCCTCCGTGAGTATCGGCACCTTTATTTCATTGTTTTCCAATACGGAATTCCAGATGGTTCAGTTTATCCCTATCATTATTATTCCTCAAATCTTCTTCTGCGGCATTCTGTCCTTGGACACTCTGCCCTTCAACCTGGGCTATTTGTCCCGTATCATGCCTGTGTACTATGCGGCGGAAGCCTTGAAGCTTCTTTGCATTCGAGGAGAAAGCCTCGTTTCCTGTCTGCCTTTTCTTGGAGCACTTATTGTTTTCATTGGCTTTTTTTCATTGCTGAACATTGCAGCTCTGGGTAAATATAGAGAAGGCTAAGGCTATTACATACAAAACCGGCAAAAGGAAAGGAGAACCAGGTGAGTCTCACGGAAGATAAACTCAATCAGATACGGCGCTATGCCTTGAAGCTATTTCAAGCCTATGGCTATTCCAGGGTTTCCATGGATGAAATCGCAAGAGGAACGGGAATCGGCAAAGGAACCCTCTACAAGTATTTCCACTCCAAGGAGGAGCTGATGATAAATGCGCTGGAGGCCTTTTTAAAGGAAACCCAGGAAGAGCTGGATAGCGTTATCCGCCTGGATTTGCCTCTGGCTGAAAAAATACGTCTGTTCTTTACCCGGTCCTCCCAAAAGCTCAGCACCATAAACAGGGAAGCAATGCTTGATCTGGGCAAAAACCTGCCACGAGCCTGGGAGCTTATTGACATTTGCCGTCGGCAAATCCTGTACACAAAGCTGGCAGGACTTTTAGAGGAGGGAAAACGCACCGGATACCTCAGAGAGGATCTTAACGTGAAGCTGACCATCCATATTATGGTAGGGGCAATCAGCCATTTCACAGCCCCCGAGATATTGAAGACACTCGGCCCCCTTACACTGGATCAGCTTTTAGGCCAATTGCTTGGCCTTTTATTTAAGGGAGCCCTCAAAGACCCCACAGAAAGCCTGCCCTTTATTTAGCTTCTTCCATAACGGATACCTCTTCCACGAAGGAGTCACAGTTCGGGCAATAAAACCGTAATTCGGCTTCATGGCCGCAGGCCGTATGGCAAAGGGTGCGTTTGCAATTAGCCAAGTGATGATGGGACCATTTTGACATGACATTAAAAACCTCTATAAAGCTCTCTCCTTTTTCGGTAGGGAGGTAACGGTTGCGGGGCGGATGCTCAACATAAAGCTCCGCCTTAATAAAACCATGCTCCTCCAAAAGCTTGAGACGTTGAGACAAAAGATTGGTGGGTATGGTTTTCAGGCTTTCCTGAAGCTCCTTGAAAACGCCTATACCGTTTAAGATGCGGTGCAGGACCAGCAGAGTCCATTTATCTCCAAGTATGTTAAGGGTTTTTGCAAGACCGCAGTCCAGGTCATACGTGTTTTTCACAATGTCGCCCTCCGGTTAACGCTCATTTTCAATAATGTAAATCATGGTTTCCTTATCCATGGCTCCCTCCACATACCCCCTCAGGGACTTGTCGGCATTCACAATAAAAGTGGTAGGATACGCCGATATGCCATAAAGGGAAGAAATCTCTCCGTCGTAATCCATTACCACGGGGAAGGTATACCCATTGTCTTCCAAAAAGGCTTTGATATCCGCCTCAGAGCCTTCCCGGCCATAATTGGGAGCTGCAACACCCAGAATAACCACATCCTGGCCCTTTTCTGCGTACTCCTTATAAAGCTCCTCAATATGGGGCATTTCCCCAACGCAGGGCGGGCACCAGGTCGCCCAGAAGTTAAGGAAAACCACACTGCCCTCATAATCGCTGAGGGTATGGGTTTTGCCGTATTGATCCTTAAGGGCGAAGTCCGGAGCCATTACCTTGCTTTTTTCCGTATCCTCCGGTTCGCTCCCATTATCCCCGGTACTATCACCGGAATTCTCCCCATTTCCTCCGTTTCCTTCCGTATCTCCGGAAGAGGAAGGCAAGGGGCTCTGGGATTCTTTTTCCGTGCTGCTTTGGCTATAACCCACCAAATTTTTTACAGAGGCCCATGCCTTGTCCGGGCCGCCAAGGGTGAGCAAAAGGCCTGAAGCAAGCAAAACTGCCCCGCCTATTTTCTGTATGGCTCCCATATTTCTTTTGAGCCAGTCCACAACCTTAATGAGTCTGGAATAAAAAAGTGCCAGCAAAACAAATGGAATAACAAAGCCGAGGGTATAAACCAAAATGAGGCTATTGCCTTTAACAACGTCGGTCTGGCCGGAGGCCATAATAAGTACGGAGGCCAGCATAGGCCCGATACAGGGCGTCCAGCCAAGGCTGAAGGTAAAGCCCAGGAGAAAAGCCGTAACCGGCTTCATGGCTTTCCCATCAGCTCCGGCTTCCATATGGATTTTCTTTTCCCTGTTTAGGAAGGGTATTTGAATAACTCCCAGATAAAAGCCTCCCAAAAGCATAATAAGTATGCCTCCCACCAGGGAAAGGGTATCCCTGTGGGCTCTGAAGTATTGGCTGAAAGCGCTGACGGAGGAGCCCAGCAGGAAGAACACCGAGGAAATGCCAAGAATAAAAAGCAGGGTATTTCGAAGCAGCAGGCTATTCCAGGGCTTGACAGCACCCGTTTTCACATTGTCCACACTGCTGGCGGAAAGAAGGCTCAAATAAACCGGCAAAATCGGCAGTACACAGGGGGATATAAAGGAAAGCAGACCTTCGGTGAAGACAAGAAACAAATTAATATGCTCCATAGCAAGTTTCCTTTCCAAAAAAAATCCTTTAAAATCCAATTTAGGTCTTATTAAAAGGCAAGGTTCGGTTAAGGTATAAAATTAAATCGAAGCAAAGGTGCATACAGGAATTAAAAGCCTGCTTTGCGTTTTTAAATAGGTTTAGTGGTTCCAATGAGTAAGTTGTTTTTTTAAAGCTACTATCAGTTTATAAAGTTTATGGCTCCTTGTCAACGGCTATGCCTCAATAAATGCGCCACGGTAAATATTAACCAGGCCCCATGCGCTTCTCAGGCTGTTGAAAATGTCCTGGTGTGCGTCTATAATAGTAACATGATAAAGATAAGCAGCCCCGTAACAAAAAAAGATCATAATGAAAAGATGAGCGGCAGTGCCGTTTATATTGCCGATATGCCTGCAGACAATCTGCTTCACGGAAAAATGCTGCGTTCGGAAAAGGCCTATGCGAAAATAAAGGCCATCCGGCTTCCTCCACTGGAAGAGGGCTACTTTGTCGTGGACTATCGGGATGTTCCCGGTGTGAACCTTTTAAAGGTGGTTTCCAGCGAGCAGCCTCTTTTTGCGGAAGGTCAGGTATGCTTCGCAGGCGAAGCCATCCTGATGATTGCCGGCCCTGATGAGAAGACAGTTAACCGGCTGGTTCGGCAAGCCAAGGTGGAATACGAGGAGCTTAAGCCCATTCTCACCATGGACGAGGCCTGTGAAAATGCTGCCGAATACGCTTATCACAAGGGTGATCCGGACAGTGTCTTCAAACAAGCCGCCAATGTCTATGAGGCCGTTTATGAAACCGGCTATCAGGAGCAGGCCTATATTGAGCCCCAGGGCGTTATCGGCGTCTATGAGAACGGTAAAGCGACCCTTTACGGCTCCATGCAATGTCCTTACTATGTAAAGGATGCGGTGATGCTCTGCATGGGTTTGGGGGAAGATAATGTACGAATCGTTCAAACCACCACAGGCGGCGGGTTCGGAGGCAAGGAAGACTATCCCTCCC
>JAEXPO010000001.1 GCA_023446675.1 Bacillota bacterium
CGGCTGCAGCGCACAACCGATGTGAGAGAGCTGATCCTTGACGGTGATTTTCTGGACGAATGGTTTTTACCGGTTTATTATCCCAGCTACACCGATGTAAGTCAGTTTTACAAGGATGTGATAGCCAACAACCAGAATGTAATTGATGAATTGAACAACGTTATCAAAAGCGGGATAAAGCTTGTCTACATACCCGGAAATCATGACATGACGCAGGATAATGATGTTTTACAGGAGGCCATTCCAAAAATTGTACAGATAAGGGATGCCAGAGGGCTGGGCACCTATTACACCGGCGACCGTAACGAAATTGCAATTGAACATGGTCATCGCTATGATGTGTTTTCAGCTCCGGACACCGTTACCAATGCGGAGTTATGCGGCAATGAGGATACCATTCTGCCTGCCGGTTATTTTTACGCCCGCTACGCCGCGACCTGGGTGCTGGAAGGTCGTCCGAAGGTTGCAAAGGATTTGCCGGTAGTAGCGAATGTGCCGGATAAATCCGACGCAGACCAATACGGGGCTTATGTGTATTATTCAATTCTCAAAAACGTATCCGAGCGGATGACGCCGAACGAGAGCCTTGATGATAAAATATTTGATATGCACATGTCAGGCTTTGACGACGCCTACACCTATCTGGATTTCTATCCCGCTCAGCAGGCGGACGGAACCATTTCCGCACCGGTGCTGTTTAAGAATATTCAGCGCACGTGGGACGAGCGTCAGAAAATCAATCAGGTTAAGGTTCCCAACAGCTTCCTTGAGGCGGTTGCCGGAACCTTGGACTGGGATTATTTTTAAAGACAGGCAAAGGTACAGTATCTGGAAAACCCGGATGAAAACGTGGATGTGGTTGTGTTCGGCCACACTCATGTACCGGCATATAACGCCCTCGACAATGGAAAATACTATATAAATGAAGGAACCTGGATTGACCATAACACCGACTATCCGGAGGCAACCCGCACATTTGCCGTCATTACCACAGGGGATAAGACCACGGCGGGGCTGTATATGTATGGGGAGGACGGCTCTGTAACCGATATTGCAGCAAGCGTCAGCGGTAATAAGAGCGAAACTGCTTCTGAGACAAATCCTTTGGAACAGGTAACGTTTGATTATAAAACACTTGAAAACTACGGTGATGATGATACCCAGGCGCGTTATATTGAAGTGAGCGGCTTAGCAGACGCTGCTTTACAAGAAAAACTGAATAAGGAGCTAAAGGATTTCTGTCTCCAGCCGGCTTATTCTGCCGGGAACGACACTACCTATAACATTATGCCTGTTTTTGAAGTTGCAGCCGGTGATTTGCTCAGCCTAAGAACCTATGATACCGCCTATACGACGGGGGCGGCCTACCCAGTAGCCTCAATACGCTCACAGCTTTTCAGTTTAACTGCGGGAGCTAAGGATACCGGAAGCCTGTGGGATTTCATAAAGGATAAGGACGCCTTTAAACAGCTGGCACTTGACGGTAAATTCGGCTTTATAGCCGCGGGCATTGAAGGTGAAATTCCTGAAGAACTCAAAGCAGCTGCGTATAATGAGCTTGCCGGGAGCATTGACACTTCCGAATTTGCAGCCCAATTTTACTTTGGCGACGGAGGCAGCCTGAATGTATGGTTAAATGGCATGAATCACGCCACAGGGGATTATTGGTTATTCGATATATCCGTCACAGAGTTAGAAGAGCTTGCGACAGACAGGCTGCTTCCAGTTATTGAAGCTGTGAAGGAACTCACTTCTGAGTCAACAGCAGCTGTAAAGGCAGATGGGGATAAAACTATCTGAAGTTTTGGGGTAAAATGAGGAAGTAAAACCATTAATCCTTGTACAAACCGGCCAATTTGCCGTATGAGAACGCAAAAGAAGAAATTGTCAGGCTGCTTGTCGATGGAGAGTTTTCTGCCGCTTTCAGCTTTGCTGAGACCAACAGATGGACTGTGTCCAATGCCCTTGATTTTAGAAAATCAAGGGCTTATATTTTTCTCCTCAGGCTTTTTTATACAAGGTAAGAAGCCATAGTCCCACTGACCATGTATAGAGGAAAAAAAATAAAAACTAATGTAAGCCGTGGGGTTCAAACAAGCGACTGGCATCAAACCTGATTTCATATTATAATATTTAAAACGGATTTCTAAGATCTTATAGGAATGTAGGTCATTTCCACGACATTTAACTGACTTACCTGGCGCGCGACCAATGACGCTGCATCTATTTCGAGGAGTTGGTTGATATGAGATCCATTTTATTAGTTGAGGACGATGAAAATCTCAGATATGGTTTACAATTAGCATTTCAAAAGGACTACAAGGTCTATTCAGCGTCTGCTTTAAATGAGGCCCATTATTTAATGGCCCAGTTTTTACCTGATATCCTATTGCTGGATGTCTGCCTGCCTGATGGTAACGGTATGGCCTTTTGCTCGGAAATACGCAAAGTATCTAATGTTCCTATTATTTTGCTTACTGTAAGAGACATGGAGACAGATGAGGTTTCAGGTCTTCTGTCAGGGGCGGATGATTATATCACCAAGCCCTTTTCCCTAGCTGTTTTAAGGGCAAGGGTCGATGCTTTGCTAAGAAGAACTGAAAAAAGGGAGATCTCTGTTTTGGTATCCAGAGGTTTTAAAATAGACTTAAACAATCATAAGGTGTATCGGGATAAAGCTGAAATCCCTCTTAGCTACACTGAATTTAAATTATTGCGATATCTTATGGGCAATTCCGGAAAGGTTTTGGCAAAGGAGAAAATTATATCGGCAATATGGGATAATCAGGGAAATTTTGTAGAGGAGAATGCCTTGCCGGTTAATATTAGCCGCCTGAGAGCCAAGCTTGAGAAGGATCCTAAAAACCCGCAATTTATCAAAACTCTTCATAAGATTGGCTATTTATGGAGTGAGGAGTAGAAACATGAAGTGCCTTTTTTTTATTCTTGCCGCAATAGCGATGATTTCCGGTATTACTGCTCTTTTGTACAGCCGATGGTATGCCCGTAAAACCTATGAAGAAATTAATCGTGTGCTCGAGCGTATTTTACACAGGGAGGAGTATGTGTTTGAAGCCGGTGATGTTTGGGAGTCTAAGCTTGTACATAAAGCCAACCGTGTTGTTGAAATGTTAAAATCGGATGCAATGCAGGCTCAGAAAGAGATGCATGCCATTCAGACCTATTTATCAGACATGGCCCACCAGATGAAAACACCACTTTCTGGAATCGCAATGAATGCGGAATTACTGATGGAGGTTGAAGGCAATGAAGAACGAAATAACCTGGTTTTCCGTATACTTGGAAGTACATCAAAATTGCAGTGGATGATGAATGGATTAATAAAAATGTCTCGATTGGAAGTCGGAGCAATCCAACTTTTTCCTAGGGATCAATCTGTAAATCCGACAATTGAGGCGGCCGCAGCGCAGGTAAGTACGGCTGCCAGAGCAAAAGGGATTTGCATTAACATAATGAAATTAGCCGAAACGCCTCTTTATCATGATCGGAGATGGACACAAGAGGCTATGGAAAATGTATTGGAGAACGCAGTCAAATACGCAAAGCCCAATAGTGTTATTGAAATTGACTGTACGCTGCTGTTCTTATATACCCGCATTTCTGTTACCAATACAGGCTCCTGGGTGGAACGGAATGAATGGAATAAAATATTCAAACGTTTCTATCGCGGTAAAAACTCTGAAAAAAAAGAAGGTGCAGGCTTGGGGCTCTATCTTTCATCTGTCATAATGCAGAAGCAAGGTGGGTATATAAC
>JAEXPO010000032.1 GCA_023446675.1 Bacillota bacterium
GAGGAAAGGGCGAAGCCTGTACCGAACTCCAGGCCCTTTACGGCCGGAACGGAAAAAAGAAGGGACGAAAGGCGAGCTTCCACATTATTAAAAAGAGGGGAACCCACACCCGCGGGCAAACCCACCACCGCCGTCTCCACAACGCCGCCAACCGAGTCCATCTCCTTGCGGGCTTCCTCTATAATTTCCAGATAAGCCCCGGGACAGGAAGCATCCAGTGCGGGCAGCGGCATTTGCCTTAAGGCTTCAAGCTGCTGAGCCGTTATATTAACGCCATCGAAGGGGACATCCACCATTTCCCCGATGCGCTGGATATGGGAGCCCACGGTTATGCCGTTGGCATCCAAAAGATGCTTGGCAACAGCTCCTGCAAACACCAGCGGCGCAGTGAGCCGGGCTGAAAAATGGCCGCCTCCCCGGTAATCCTGATACCCGCGATAGCGCACAAAGGCTGTATAATCGGCATGCCCCGGACGAGCCAGGTCTTTGGTGGCCTCATAGTCGGCTGAGTGGCTGTCCTGGTTTCGTATGAGGGCACAAAGAGGTGTTCCGGTGGTATGGCCTTTGAAAAAGCCGCTGAGAATTTCTACCTTGTCCGTTTCCTTACGCTTAGTTGAATAAGCCCCTGTGCTGGGCCTTCTTCTTCCCATTTCAACGGCTATTTTCTCCATATCAAGAGCCATACCCGGAGGCAGATTGTCTATGACAACACCGATTGCCGGGCCATGGGATTCTCCAAAAAGTGAAATTTTAAGGGTTTGCCCCCATATGCTGCTCATGCATCCGTCCTCTTTCCATCCGAAGTTACATAATATTTCCAGAAACCAGAATAGGCCTCAACCAGGGCTGTACTTTCGCCCTTTGCCGGTGCGCCGCAAATAACAGTCCGGTGACCCATGCTTTTTGACGGCTGGGACAGGATGGTTCCCTTGAAGGAAGAAGGGATTAATTTATAGCTTGCCAAGGATCCGTTCCTCCAATTCCGCAAGATACATATCATGCAACATACCGGATCCTATTTTTTCAATGACGGCAAGGGTTATTTTGCCCGAACGGGCCTTTTTATCGATCCTAACCGCTTCAACCAAAGCCTCGGCAGGGATGTCCGGCATTTCAACCGGGAGCCCGAAAAGGGACAGAGCCTTTTTAACACGCTCCGTTTCCCCTTCCCTGGTTAACCCTATTTTCTCCGTCATGGACGTAATATAAACCATACCGGCGGAAATGGCTTCCCCATGGGTCATACCCGTAAAATTCTGAGCCTTTTCAATGGCATGCCCCAGAGTGTGGCCAAAATTCAGAAGCTGGCGAATGCCATTATCCTTTTCGTCCTTCTCCACCACATCCCGCTTAATTTTGCAGCTTTTCTTAATGAGCCTGTCCAGCTTTGGCTCCAACGCCTTGCGGCTGCCCAGATCCGTAAGCTCCTTATAAAGCTTCTCATCCCGGATAAAGCCATGCTTAATAAGCTCTGCCATACCGTCTGCAAATTGCCTGTCGTTCAAGGTGGAAAGAAGCTCCGGATCCGTATAGACGGCAAAGGGCTGATAAAAGGCGCCAACCAGATTCTTGCCACGGGGTAAATCCACCGCCACCTTGCCCCCAATGGAGCTGTCAACCATGGATAAAAGCGTGGTGGGTATCTGTATAAAACCCATGCCTCTTAAGAAGGTGGCGGCGGCAAGGCCGCCCATGTCACCGGTTACGCCCCCGCCTAATGCCCCCAGATAATCGCTTCGGGTAAAGCCCGCCGCTGCCAGGCCGTCATAGATACCGGCCAGAGTGTCCAAATTTTTAGAGCCTTCACCGGCTTGAAAGGAAAGGGGCGTAACATCAAAGCCCCTGGCCTTAAGCTCATCGGCAAAGCCGTCCCCGTAAAGGGCCTGGGTAGTGGAATCGCATAGCAGGCCCAGCTTTTTACCGCTGTAGCGTTCCTTGAATACGTCAGGCAGCTCCTTTAAGAGACCGGTTTTAATCTCAATGGTATATTCTCTGTTTTCCGTGGCGACTTTTACCTTCTGCATGACTTATACCTCCAGAGTTCTGCCCTCAAGCTCGGCGCAGGCTCTAAGCTTGGGTACGACGGCAGAATATTCGGCGGGCGTCAGGGACTGTGCCCCATCACTTAGCGCCGCTTTGGGGTTATTGTGAACCTCAATAATAACGCCGTCGGCGCCCGCAAGAACAGCCGCCTTGCTCATGGGCTCTACCATCCAGGCCTTTCCGGTGCCATGGCTGGGATCCACAATAATAGGCAGATGGCTCATCCGCTTGATGGCGGGTACTGCGCTTAGATCCAGGGTATTGCGGGTGTAGGTTTCAAAGGTTCTTATGCCTCTTTCGCATAAAATAACCTGGGTGTTGCCCTCGCTTAAGATATACTCGGCGGACATGAGCCATTCCTCAAAGGTAGCCGACAAGCCCCTCTTCAGCAAAATGGGCTTATTTGTTCTCCCCAATTCCTTAAGCATTACAAAGTTCTGCATATTGCGGGCGCCTACCTGAATGATGTCCACATCCTCGACAAATCGATCCAGCACATCCGTGGACATCAGCTCTGTTACAATGGGAAGACCTGTTTCAGCTCTGGCAATTTTCAGAAGCTCCAGGCCGTCCAGGCCAAGTCCCTGAAAGCTGTAGGGTGATGTACGGGGCTTATAGGCTCCTCCTCTTAAAAAGGAGGCTCCGGCCTTTTTAAGCTCCCTGGCGACGCCCACAATCTGGGCTTCGCTTTCCACGGAGCAGGGACCGGAAATGACAACAAAATGGCCCTTACCGATTTTTCTTCCCCCGACCTCCACAACCGTGTCGTCAGGCTTGAACATACGATTGGCCTTTTTAAAGGGCTCGGTAACGCGCAGCACGTTATCGACAATTTCGTTTGCCGTAAAATCGAAGGCATTAAGATTGACGGTATCGCCAACCAGACCAAGGATGGTTTTTCCTTCGCCTTCCGACAGATGCACTTTGAAACCCATTGATTCAACCTGCCGAGTGAGCTCTTCGCGCTGCTCTCGGGTTACTCCGGGCTTTAAAACAAGAATCATTTCTCATCTCTCCTAACCTTTTTAACCTTTCTCATCTCTTCTCATCTAATCTCTTCTCAACTCAAACTAATGGAGCAATAAAAAGAAAATGAATTCCGTCAATACGAATCCGCTGCGTCAGACCTTATTTAAAGAATTCATCGTAGATGCATACAATGGCCTTGTCCACATCCTCCTCGGACACACCGAACATGATGCTGACCTCTGAGGATCCCTGGTTGATCATCCGGATATTAACGCCGTTTAGAGCAAGCGCCTTTGAAATACGGCTCATAATACCTACAGTGTGAGTCATACCCTCGCCCACCACCATCACCAGGGCCAGGTTGTACTCCATGCTGACACTGTCAACCTGAAGCTCCTTGGCTATTCTCTCCATCATACGACATTTTTTCTCGTCGTCCAGGTATTTTTTCCTGACAATGATGGAAATATCATCAATTCCGGAGGGCATGTGTTCAAAGGGCACCTGCTCTTCTTCCAGAATCTGGAGGACCTTTCGGCCAAAGCCCACTTCCCGGTTCATCATGTATTTGTTGATATTAATGCTGCAAAAGCCCTTGTCCCCTGCAATACCTGCAATGGGTGAAAGGGTGAAGTCCCGGGTAGGGGCGATATAGGTGCCGGGGGCACCGGGATTGTTGGTGTTGCGTATGTTTACGGGAATACCTCTTTTATAAACAGGCTCCAGGGTTTCTTCATGCAAAACCGTGAAGCCGGCATATGCCAGTTCGCGCATTTCCCTGTAGGTGAGCACGGAAATGGGCTTCGGATCCTTAATAAGCTTGGGATTGGCAACAAAGACCGAATCCACATCGGTGAAATTTTCATAAGCCTCCACCTCAAGGGCTGCAGACAGTATAGAACCTGTAATATCCGAGCCGCCTCTTGAGAAGGTGACCACCTCTCCTGAAAGGGAGTAGCCAAAAAATCCGGGAAAAATAACAATTCCCTCAATGTCATTTAGCCTGGTCAAATTTTTAAAGGATTGTGGAAGCACACGGGCATTGCCGTATTCATCGCTTAAGAACAGTCCGGCATCTCTGGGATTAACATAGCTGGCTTTAACGCCAATGCTTCTTAAGTAATAGGCTACAAGCCGCGCTGCATTGTCCTCGCCTGCGGCCTTCATACGATCCATCAGCTTCTCGTTGGTATCGTAGCCCATGGAAAGACGGGTTTTAATATTATTTTCAATTTCAAGGGTAATCTGTTTATCCAGGTTAAGCTGGGCCGCAATGTCCGCATAGCGTTTAACAATGGCCTCCAGCACGGAAAGATGATCTTCGTTTTTGAGATATTTTCCTGCGCAGTCGATGAGCATATCCGTAATCTTGGTATCCTCGTCAAAGCGTTTACCGGGTGCGGATACCACCACAATTTTTCTTTCGGGATCCGAGGTGACAACGGAACACACTTTTTGTATTTGTTCCGCATTTGCCATGGAAGTCCCGCCGAATTTGCATACCTTCATTTAATGCTTCATTCCTTTCCCACATGCCTGTATAGCCTCTTATTTACGCTTGCAGAGGCTGCATTCAACCTGGATAAACAGGCCGTACTATACAAAGAGGCGCGTGTCCTGACGGGAAACCTGCCGGAACGCCGTTGGAACGCGCTTATGACTCGACCCGTATACAAAAAAGGTAAAGGGGGAAACCCCTTTACCTTCCAATTCTATATTGGGCTACTTTCCTTGTCAACCTTAGAACGCCTCAGCCAATTAATTTTTTGGTTTCCTTGGCAATGGCCAGCTCTTCATTGGTGGGAATAACCAGCGTGCGGACCTTGGCATCAGGAGTACTGATATCAAGCTCTTCACCCTTGATCTTATTCTTTTCCTGATCCACGTTAATGCCCATGAAGGAAAGCTCGTCTGTCACACTCTTGCGAATACCGGGATTGTTTTCACCGATGCCTGCGGTAAAGACCACGGCATCAAGACCACCCATGGCACAGGCATAGGAACCGATATACTTCTTTACCTGATAGGTGAAAACTTCAAGGGCGAGCTTGGCACGTTCATTGCCTTCATTAGCTGCGGCATCCAGATCTCTGAAATCGCTGCTTATGCCGGAAAGAGCCAGCACACCGGATTTTTTGTTCATGATGCCGTCCATCTCACTGGCGCTGACGCCCTCCTTATTCATAAGGAAGGTAACCACGGCAGGATCAATAGCGCCGCAGCGGGTTCCCATAGCCAGACCGTCCAGCGGTGTAAAGCCCATGCTGGTGTCTACGGTTTTACCCTGATCCACAGCACAAATACTGGAACCGTTTCCAAGATGGCAGGTGACGATCTTTAATTCAGAAAGGGGCTTTCCGAGGACAGCGGCGGTACGTTCTGCCACATATTTGTGGGAGGTGCCGTGGAAGCCGTATTTTCTGAGCTTGTATTTATTGTAGTACTCGTAGGGAAGGGCATAAATGTATGCCTTTTTAGGCATGGTCTGATGAAAAGCCGTATCAAATACAGCAACCTGGGGAACACCCTCCATGTTCTGCATGCAGGCAGTAATACCTGTAAGATTGGGAGGATTGTGGAGAGGAGCCAGCTCCACGCACTCATCCAGAGCTTTCATGACTTCCTCGTCAATAACGACGGATTTAAAGAACTTTTCGCCGCCGTGAACCACCCGGTGGCCTACTGCCGATATTTCAGAAAGGTTTTTGATAACCCCGATTTCAGGATCCGTTAAAACCTTTATAAGAACGGCAATAGCGTCCTTATGGTTCTTCATCTCAATTTCTTTCTCTACCGATATATCCTGGCCTGCTTTATGCTTAATCACAGAGCCGGGGATACCGATACGGTCGCAAAGTCCTTTTGCCCTAACCGACTCGTCTTCCATATTGATAAGCTGGTATTTTAGCGACGAGCTACCCGCATTAATGACTAAAATGTCCATGACCTATTTTACTCCCTTCACCTTATGCCTTTATTGTTTGGCAGGTAATGTGGCCTGCTTAGTATACCTGCCACTTACCTGTTTTATATATCCTCTAAAGAAACTTACTTCGCGCCTGCAATACCTTGAGCCTGCACTGCGGTAATGGCAACAACACCAACAATGTCCTCTGCGGAGCAGCCTCTGGAAAGATCGTTTACAGGACGTGCGATACCCTGGGTAACAGGACCGTAGGCTTCCGCCTTGGCAAGGCGCTGAGTGAGCTTATATGCGATGTTTCCTACATTCAAATCCGGGAAAACAAGAACATTGGCTTCACCCTTCAGAGGGCTTGCAGCTGCCTTTGACTGAGCAATTTCAGGAACAATGGCCGCATCCACCTGGAGCTCACCGTCAATAAGCACGTTGGGTGCCTTTGCCTTAGCCAGCTTTGTGGCTTCGATAACCTTGTCTACAAGAGGGTTTTTAGCGCTTCCGTAGCTGGAATAGGACAGCATGGCCACCTTGGGCTCTGCTCCTACAAGGTTGCGGAAGGTTTCAGCGGAGCAAACCGCAATTTCAGAAAGCTCTTCGGCGTTGGGGTTTTCAACAAGTCCGCTGTCGGCATACAGGAAGGTACCGTTATGACCAAACTCACAATTGGGTACACACATAATAAAGAAAGCGGAAACCAGCTTGACACCGGGTGCGGTTTTGAGAATCTGAAGTGCCGGACGAAGGGTATTTCCGGTGGAGTTAATGGCACCGGCCACCATACCGTCCGCTTCACCCTGCTTTACCATCATAACGCCCCAATAGAGCGGATTTTTCATCGTCTCCTTAGCCTGCTCAAGGGTTACGCCCTTGCTCTTGCGCATCTCATAAAAAGCATTTGAATACGCCTCAAACTTATCCGAGGTAAGGGGATTTACAATTTTTGCACCTTTGATGTTCAAATCGCCGGCCAGGACGTTAATCTTTTCTTCATCCCCCACCAGGACCACATTTGCAAAGCCCTGTTCAAGAATCAGCGCGGTGGCCTTGATGGTACGGATATCCGTGCTCTCAGGCAGAACGATGGTTTTTTTATCCAGTCTGGCGCGCTCCGTAATTTTTTGTAAAAAATCACTCATTTCTTTAAAAGCTCCTTTCACACTCTATAAGTATACCCGCTCGGGGCAATTCTTTGCCGTAACACAGAAATTATAATACAAATGTTTTTTGTATACAAGGCAAGTTGAAAATTTATTTATGACCGAAAATGTTTTTTGGTTATAATTATATTAAACTATCTATTACACAATAAGAACCCCACCCGCTTAGCTCGATCATAGATTGCGGGCGGGTGTCCGGGAGCCTTGCTGTTACACAATAAAAGGGAGCAGGATATTCTGCTCCCTCGTGGGTTTATTAATCTTCCAGTAAAATAAGCTCCGAGGCATAGGGCAAGGTTTTGACATAATCACAAAACGCATGCCATTCGCTGAGCTTGTGATTTTTTCTGGCGTGATACATGTTGGACAGTACTTCATAATTAAAGGTACAGGTTCTCATCTGGTTGTAGCTTGAAGGAAGCAGCTGTATGATATCCATCCAGACTTGCTTTTCCTTTGTTGCGTTGTAAATCCCTCTTAGCTCCTCAAGGTATGCAATAAGGTCCTCCATTTTTTCCCGGGTTCTGCTGCTCATATCATCGGTGCTGAACTGATCCGGTTCGAAAGGCCGGCTGTGAATGCGATGCATGGTGCTTGTGGAGTTGGCAACAGTGCCCACTTTATAGGTATCAAATTCCTTCCACCAATAAAGAGGAGCATTAATGTCGGCTGAAACGATAATTTGTCTAATAAATTTGCGGTGATCCCTTCCGGCTTTGCAAAGCCGCTTTGCCAGGGACAGATCGTTTGGGCCAAGTATGTACTGACCGTCCTCATAATGGCTGTCCATTTTGTCCCAGCTGTTCATAGGGTTTCTTGCGCCGCGGATAGCGTTTTCGAAGTTCATTACACTGAATCGGGTTATCGTAAGTATGGTTTTTCTCCCCTTTTTTCTTTCATAAGAACTGAATTACTGACAAGTTATTCTAACATAAAAAAGTTCGGCAGGATACACTTGGATTATGTATTGCTGCCAGCTTTTTGATAGAAAAGCTCCATCAGCTTATCCACGTTCTTCCCTGCCGCATTTTTGACAGAGGTGGCAAGATGACTGAAAGCCTTATGCATCGTATCCATTTCCACATAACGCTTAATCTTCAGGCTTGTTGTTTTAATAAGCTCATTATAGCCGAAAAGGTAGTGCTTAATGTTCTTATATTGAGGCATCAGCTTGTTAATGTCCTTTATGGCTTTATCAAGAAGCTTTTTTATTTCACTTTCTGCCGCATCGTGATCTGCTGCGGAATAGCGGTCAGGCAGGATTTCATGAATTTTATCCTTATCCAGCACAATTTTAGCGCAAATTTCCACGTCACCGTCCGGATTGGCTTCTCCCCAAACCAGCGATTCACGAATGTATTCCACCTTATTGATATGGGTTTCAAGCTCTTCAGGAAAAACCTTCTTCCCATTTTTTAGCACAATCATGGACTTAACGCGGCCGGTCACCTCAAGAATACCTTTTTTAGTGATTCGCCCTAAGTCGCCTGTCTTGAACCAGCCGTTTTCTATGGCCTCAGAAGTGGCCTCCTCATTCTTCCAATATCCCAGCATGACAGTTTTACCGCGTACAACAATTTCACCCGTCCCCAAAGGATCCGGATTGGCTATGGCCAGAGTCATTCCCGGCAAGGGCTCACC
>JAEXPO010000077.1 GCA_023446675.1 Bacillota bacterium
GTGGATGAAAGCGCCATTACGGGTGAATCAGCCCCTGTCATCCGTGAATCAGGAGGCGATCGAAGCGCCGTAACAGGAGGAACAACGCTGGTGTCAGACTGGCTGGTCATTGAGGCTACGGCCGAAGCAGGCGAGAGCTTTCTTGATAAAATGATTGCCATGGTGGAAGGCGCTTCCAGAAAAAAGACACCCAATGAAATTGCGCTGCAAATCCTGCTGGTGACCTTAACCATCATCTTTCTGGTGGTTACGGCAACCCTGCTGCCTTTCTCAGGCTTTGCAAGCAGCCAGGCGGGGGCAGGCGAGGCCATATCCATTACCAATGTGGTTGCCCTGCTGGTTTGCCTGGCTCCCACAACCATAGGCGCGCTGCTGTCCTCCATCGGTATTGCCGGGATGAGCCGCCTGAATCAATCCAATGTACTTGCCATGAGCGGACGTGCCATTGAAGCGGCGGGTGATGTGGATGTACTCCTGCTTGACAAAACCGGCACCATAACTCTGGGAAACCGTCAGGCAAGCGAGTTTTTACCGGTAGGGGGCGTAACTGAACAGGAGCTGGCGGACGCCGCCCAGCTTTCTTCCCTGGCGGATGAAACAGCGGAGGGAAGAAGTATTGTAGTTTTGGCAAAAGAACGATTCGGTATACGGGGAAGAGAGCTTTCCAAGCTTAACGCAAGCTTTGTGGCATTTACGGCAAAAACCCGGATGAGCGGCATCAATTTCCAGGATACGGAGATAAGAAAAGGAGCGGCGGAGGCTGTAAAGGCTTTTGTTATTCAAAAAGGCGGAGTCTACCCTGAGGATTGCGAAAAGCTTGTCAAGCGTGTCGCAGGGGTAGGAGGCACTCCTCTTGTCGTAGCCAAAAACAATCAGGTATTGGGTGTTGTCTATTTAAAGGATATTGTTAAAAACGGTGTAAAGGAACGCTTTGATGACCTTCGGAAGATGGGGATTAAGACTATTATGATTACCGGCGACAATCCCATGACAGCAGCGGCTATTGCCGCTGAGGCGGGGGTGGATGATTTCCTTGCGGAGGCCACGCCTGAAGCCAAGCTGGCGCTTATACGAGACTATCAGGCAAAAGGGCATTTGGTGGCCATGACGGGTGACGGCACAAATGACGCTCCCGCATTGGCACAGGCAGATGTGGCTGTAGCCATGAATACCGGCACTCAGGCGGCAAAGGAAGCCGGCAATATGGTGGATTTGGATTCCAGCCCCACCAAGCTTATTGATATTGTGCGTATCGGTAAGCAGCTTTTAATGACGAGAGGAGCGCTCACTACTTTTAGCGTTGCCAACGATGTGGCCAAGTATTTTGCGATTATTCCGGTATTGTTTTTTGGGATTTACCCTGAATTGACGGCCCTGAATATTATGGGCCTGACCAGCTCCAAAAGCGCTATCCTTTCGGCCATTATCTATAACGCGCTGATTATCATAGCTCTTATACCGCTGGCTCTCAAAGGGGTAAAATACCGGGAGCTGGCGGCAGGAAAGCTTCTGCAGAGGAATATGTTGATTTATGGATTGGGAGGGATTGCAGCACCCTTCGTTGCCATTAAGCTCATTGATATGCTGCTGACCGTGTGCGGTATTGTGTGAGGAGAGGATTTATAATATGAACAAAATAATGAATGTTTTAAAACTCGCTTTGGTATGCTTTCTAGCCATGACTTTGCTCTGCGGCGTTCTATATCCCGGAATAGTGACGGGTATTGCACAGGTAGTGTTTCCTGATAAAGCAAACGGAAGCATCATTACAATAACCTTAAAGGACGGTACGGAAAAAGCCTTTGGCTCGGAGTTAATCGCTCAGGAGTTTACAAAACCGGAATATCTGATTGGAAGACCCTTGGGGACGACAAATTTATCCCCTGTAAGCGAAGAGCAAAAAGAGCGTGTTCAGGAGCGTGTGGCCTGGCTTCAATCCCTTGACCCCACTAATGGGGGAGCTATTCCAATGGATTTGGTAACGGCCTCGGGAAGCGGTGTGGACCCTAATATTACGCCTGCCGCCGCAGAGTATCAGGTAGCCCGCCTGGCGAGAGAGAGGGATATGAGTGAAGATGCCGTCAGAGCTATAATTAAAGAATATACGCACGGAAGATTTCTTGGGTTCTGGGGAGAGCCTTCGGTAAATGTTCTTAAGGTTAACCTGGCTCTGGATGGAATGCTGTAAAAAAATCAACTTAGCTATTAAAGCTCTAGTATAAAGCTATAGAATATGAATAGCTGGAGCTGTAAAGGTGGGGTGTAATATGGATAGATTTGATCAGAGGCCTGATCCGGATGCTCTTTTGGAGGGAATTCAGACCCAGATGGCTAAGAGGCAGGGAAGGCTAAAGATTTTTTTTGGGTATGCCGCAGGCGTAGGTAAAACCTACGCCATGCTGGATGATGCTCAGGAGCGTTATAAATCCGGAGCAGATGTCCTGGTGGGCTATATCGAACCCCATACTCGTCCGGAGACGATGCAGCTTCTTATGGGACTGCCGGCGTTGTCCCCTAAAAAAATACTGTACAGGAATATTGAGTTAAGAGAATTTGATTTGGACGAAGCGCTGAAGCGCAAGCCGGAGCTGATTATTGTAGACGAGCTGGCCCACACCAACGCGGAGGGTGTCCGAAACAAAAAACGCTTTCAGGATGTGGAGGAGCTGCTCAACGCCGGGATAGACGTTTTCACAACCGTCAACGTTCAGCATATGGAAAGCCTCAATGACGTTATTGAGCAAATTACTCGGGTTCGCGTTCAGGAAACGGTGCCGGATTCTATTTTCGACCGAGCAGACAAGGTTAAGCTTATCGACATTGAGCCGGATGAGCTACTCCGGCGCTTTGAGGCGGGAAAAATCTATCGGCCTGACCGTGCGGTAACAGCAATGAACAATTTTTTTACAGGAGAGAATCTGCGCCTGCTCCGCGAGATCGCCATGCGCAGGGCTGCCGACAGGATAAGTAACGAGAATCAGAATGAGCGCCGCTTATCCCAGAAAATGGCCAACACCAAGCTTCTTGTCTGCATCAGCCCTTCACCCACCTCCGCAAAGTGCGTCCGGTGGACTGCTCGCGCGGCGGAAGCCTTCCACGCCCAGTGGATAGCCTTATATGTGGAGAGTATTGAAAGCGAGCATCTGACAAAAGAACAGCAAAAAGATATTCGTAAAAATATGGATTTGGCTGAAAAGCTTGGCGCAGAGGTAGTTACACTTTCCGGACACGATGTGGCGGCATCTGTGGCGGAATACGCCAAGCTGTCCGGTATAACGAATATTGTTATGGGTAAAAGCCGAAATAAAAAAACGGTCAGAAGTCTGTTTGAAATGGACTTTGAGGATCAGTTGATCTCCCTTTTACCCAGTATCGAAATACACATCATTCCCGGGGGCACGGCTCGCCATAGCTATATGAAGCCCCGGAGAGCCGGAAAGAATCTGAATTTTAAAATTTCATTTAAGGACACCGCTATAACGATAGCCTTGCTTATTGCCGCCACTTTAATCTCTTTGGGACTTCGTGTGCTGAGCATCGGGGATCAAAATGTTATTATGACCTTCATTCTGTCCGTTCTGGTTATTTCAAGGGTCACGAAAGGCCATGCTTATGGCATTGTTGCCTCCCTGATCAGTGTATTAACCTTTAATTTCTTTTTCACAGAGCCCTATTATACCTTTAACGCCATACAAGCCGGTTATCCCATTACGTTTCTGGTCATGCTGCTGGCGGCTTTAATAACCAGCACGCTGACTGTACGGATCAAGACCCAGGCAAGGCTGGCTGTGCAGAGAGAACGCCGTACGGAGGTTCTGTACGAAATTAATAAAAAATTGCTGGCAACACGGGGGCTTGATAATATTGTCGGGCTGACCAATGAATACATTGTTAACCTTTTTGACCGCTCTGTCGTCTTCTTTTCCGTGGATCCGGAGGGGGGCGCGGACGGCAGCGTCATGCAGGGTCCCAAGGATGTTTCGGCTTCTGTCCTTAATTCTCCCGATGAAAAGGCTGTGGCCCACTGGGTGTTCCTCAATCAAAAACGGGCGGGAGCGGGGACGGATACCCTTATGGGCGCGGGAGCGTTTTACATGCCGGTTATTTCCCAGGGCAAGGTGCTGGCTGTTTTAGGCATTTCTTGCATGAAGGGGCCATTGGAGCATAATACCCGTCAGTTTTTACGTATGATTGGATCCCAGGTGGCCATGGCTCTGGAGCGCCAGAAGCTTTCCGATGAGCAGCGAAATATCATTGTGGAAGCGGAGAAGGAAAAAATGCGGAGCAATCTTTTAAGAGCCATTGCCCATGACCTGCGTACGCCTCTTGCCGGTATCCTGGGATCCAGCTCCGCAATACGTGAAAACAGTAAAAACCTGGATGAAAATACCCGGGAAAAGCTCAACGCCAACATACAGGAAGAGGCCCAGTGGCTTATTCGCATGGTAGAAAACCTGCTTAGCGTGACGCGTATCAATGAGAGCGCGTCAAAGGTGGCAAAAACCCCGGAAGCGGCGGAGGAGATCGTGGCGGAGGCGGTTGTACGCATTCAAAAACGATTTCCTGAGCGAAATGTGGATGTAAGCGTGCCGGATGAGCTCCTGGAGGTTCCCATGGACGGCACCCTGATTGCCCAGGTGCTAATTAATTTACTTGAAAATGCTATTAAATATTCCCCAAGTGATACTTCTGTCGAGGTCTCCTTAAAGAAAACAGGCGAAGGGGCTGTGTTTGAGGTGACCGATCATGGAAAAGGCGTTTCTGAGGAGGAATTACCACATCTTTTCACAAGCTATGCGCCTAATAAAAACAGAAGTCCCGACTCCACCAGAGGAATGGGGATTGGCCTGTCTATTTGCATGACCATTATAAAGGCGCATAATGGTAGAATGGAGGTTCAAAATAAAAAAGAAGGCGGAGCGGTGTTTCGGTTTACCCTGCCGTTGGAGGAAGGAGGTTCATAATGAGTGTAAAGCCATTGGTTCTGGTGATTGAAGACGAGGAGGCCATTTGTAATTTTATCATTGCCATTTTGAATTCAAATGATTTTCAGTCCGTAAAAGCAAAAACGGGAAAAGAGGGCCTTTCTCTGGCAACGTCTTACGCTCCGGATATTATCCTCCTGGACCTGGGGCTGCCGGATGTGGAAGGGACGGAGCTGCTTAAGAGCCTGAGAGAATGGACAAAAATACCCATAGTAGTTGTTTCGGCCCGGGGACACGAGCGTGAAAAGGTTGAGGCCCTTGATTTGGGCGCTGATGACTATATCGTTAAACCCTTCGGAACTCTGGAGCTCCTTGCTCGAATACGCTCCGTGCTGCGGCGCAGTCCGAAAAGCATGGGAGGGGAAGCAAACGGTGCGGAAAGGATAGCCATCGGCGAGCTTGAAATAGATTATGTGAAGCGGGCCGTTACGCTTTCAGGTGAAAAGATACATTTGACGCCTGTAGAATATAAAATTCTCACGCTGCTGTCTAAAAACGCGGGAAAGGTATTAACCCATGATTACATTATGAAAGAGATATGGGGCTTATATTCCAGCGACAGCCATACCTTGCGTGTTAATATGGCCAATATCAGGAGAAAAATCGAATCAAATCCCGGAAAGCCAAAATACATCATGACCGAGATGGGTGTGGGGTATCGGATGAGCGAGGAATTGCCTGAAGGATGAAATGGGATTTAAATGGCGTAATAAATTGGGAAGGCCAAATGGGTAATAAGAAAAAGGGAGAGGCGTTTACTATTGCCCGCCATAGCCTCATCCTCGCAGGGGTGCTTATTCTGTCTACGCTCAGCGGGTGCCTTTTTCGGTTTTTAGGCTTCCCTGAAACCAATATTGTCATTATATATCTTTTGGGAGTGGTAATTGCCGCGTGGCTGTCCGACAGCTTTGTGGTTTCAACTCTTGCGTCTGTATTTGCCACCGCATTGTTTAATTATTTTTTCACAGAGCCCTATTTCACGTTTTCGGTTAACGACCCAAGCTATATTATGACGTTTTTTGTAATGACCATAACCGCGCTTATAACATGTATGCTTACCGTTCACGCCAAACAAAGCGCTACTGCCGCCAGACAAAGGGAATCGGAAACAAAGGCGGTATACACGCTTACCAATTACCTGACGGACGCTGTGGCCATTCAAGACATAGCAGGCGCCGCCATAAGTGTTATTAGCAAATGCCTAAACTGCCAGGCAGCATGCTTATGCTTTATTGAAGGGGAGGAACCTGAGCCCTACTATGTCCAGCGGGTATCCGATGGAAAACAGATACGGCGTGAGGTTGAAAACCCAGAAGAACTCAAGAACAGAATTAAGAATTTAAAAACAGATTTTGCAATGAGTGAAGAATTTTATGATTGGCCGGTTTGGGGAAGGGAAAGCATTCTTGGCCTTATTCGTTTGCCCAGGGAAGACGCGGAGGTAATGAATGAAGCTCAAACCCGCCTTTTACAAGCTTTGCTGGAAAGCACCGGCCTTGCAATGGACAGGTTAAGAGCCTCCGAGCTGCGGGTCAGGTCACGAAAAGAAACGGAAACAGGAACGTTTTCGAGTCAACCTTCTCAGGGCAATATCCCATGACCTGCGCACTCCGCTAACCGGGGTATTGGGAGCGGTTTCCGCAATTTTAGAAAACGAAGAAGACTTTGATTCGATCACTCGACGAAAGCTGCTGTCAAATATAAAAGCTGACACCCAGTGGCTTATTCGCATGGTGGAAAACCTGCTGTCAGTAACGCGTATTAACCAAGGCGCGTGTTAATCTGGCCAATATCCGAAGAAAGCTGGATGAAAATCCTGCTGAGCCAATATATATTATTACAGAAATAGGTGTTGGCTATAAAATGGTAGAGGAGGTTTAGTTTCAAATTAGGAATTCCATTTTATACTAAGTGTAGTATGATGGTTTTATTGTGATTACCTTTAAGTGGGGTAATGAGATGAAAAACAAGGATAATAATTTCTCAAAGTATCGGCAGCTTTCTTTTATAGCTATAATTATCGTACCATTTTATTATTTATTATCACCACTATTGGGCAAAGTGGTGTATATTTTTATCTTTATGCATTTTATAGCAAGCGTATACTTGGCGAGCTTTTACAGGTGCCCTTTCTGTAAAAAGACCTTTGACCCAAGAATTAAGCCGGAGGATCTCAGGTATTGTCCATACTGTAAGTACGATTTATCCAAGGAGTAATGCTACAAAATAGTTAACCGGGGGACAGCTTTTGTACCTCGGTTAACTATTTTTTATTATCCTAAGGCCGATATAATTTTAAAAGTAAGGTAAGCGGTGTACCCCGCCAGCAATAGAATTCCTGTACGCCGCTTAAGCTTTTTATGGAGCATTGACATGATAAAAACAAAAAGGGTAAGAGCCAGCATGACAAGTACATCCATCCATAGACCTCTGTCGGAGGAGATGGGATGGATAACCGATGAAAAGCCCAATACCAGCAGTATATTAAAAATATTGCTTCCAATACAGTTGCCAAGCACAATTTCAGGTTCTTTTTTTCTCGCCGCCACGATGCTTGTAATAAGCTCAGGCATTGTTGTGGCAAGGGCTACGACCGTCAGGCCTATCAGCGTTTCGCTCAACCCGAAACTTTGAGCAATATGCGTACTGCTGTCCACACTTAGTATTCCTCCAATGAAAAGGCCTGCCAAAGATAATAACGAGTAGCACCATAATTTTATCAATCCCGCATTTTTCTGTTCGCTTTCCGATTGAGAGGGGATACCAATTCCATTCTCACCCGTATCAATGTCCGCGCCGGTATTAATTTCTCCCTCGGTATTAATGTTTGCGTCGGTATCAATGTCTCCGTCTGTATCAAAGTGAATTATGATTGATTTTCTGGCATCCCTGGATATATAGAGCATAAATAAAACAAATGAGCCCAATAAAATAAGCCCTTCAATTCGGGATATATGACCATCCAGGAACATCATTGCACCCAGGGCAATTTGAATAATAAGCAGCAGGGGCAATTCCCGCTTAACAATGGTATCCTTTACTTCCAAAGGGAAAATAACTGCAGCCAGCCCTACGATTAAGGCGATATTTGACAGGGAGCTTCCGATAATATTTCCAAGTGTTAATTGGTTTGCCCGGTTAATACCGGACACAATCCCAACCGCAAGCTCTGGAGCACTTGTTCCGAAAGCGACAACAGTAATGCCGATAATAAACGAAGAAACTCCGTATCTGCGCGCTATTTTAGATGAGGAATCAATTAGGATGTCAGCACTTTTTATAATCATAACCAATCCAAAAATCAAAAGTAAAAATTGCATGTCAATCGCCTCGCTTTATTCTGTATTTTGCTATAGACCTATAATTCCCTAAAGTGAGTTAAAACAGTTACATCATACTGACATTAGAATCCAGATGAGATCACAAAAGGGTGGTGAACCTCTCACGAAGCTCCCCACCCAATAAGCTTAAGTCTTGAAGCAGTTTCCTGCCCAACCGGGTTAAATCACTATTAAAACATCAATACTATACCATATTCCAAATCCGGAAGTCAATCGGCAGTGTCCAGTTGGAAAAGCCGTAGCTATTTCCATGCATCAGGCCTTTACAGTTGCTATATAAATCATCTCATCTTTCTAATAAACTTTTTGTATAGCAGCCAAATCCACATCAGCGACGACAAAAGCGCCGGAAGCAGGAATACCGCATTTTGTTCCATGCTAAGCTTTGCCACCCAGAAAGAGGGCAAGGGAGAAAACCAATACTGCATATTGGATGTGAGAAAGAATGGAACAGGAAGCCCCATCAATAAAAGCCCCGACAGCTTACCCATGGCCATACCCTCTACCCGGTTATGAGAAAAAGCAAACAGAAATAAAGCCACGGCGATACTCATCAGACTTGTTGCTAAACACACCGAAACAATCATACCTAAGGCCCACTTGGTAAGAGAAAACCAATGCATAAGCATAAGAGAAACGATAAAGGCAAGAATCGCGGGGAATACCAGTCTTGACAGGATATACCCTTTTTTACCCACAGGAGTCACCGCCAGATAACCGGTCATATTTTCATCATATTCGGTCAGCATCATCATGGCGGAAGCAAAGCAGAGCATATAAGGCGTTACAACAGCCAATAAAAGGTCAAAAAACAGATAGTAATGCGCCAATATTGCATCCTGCCCCAAATAGCCGCAAAGAGCATTTTCAACTGCCGGAATACCAAAACGGATAAAAACCGCGGCCAGCAGGGTAGCGGCACAAACCGCCGCAAGCATGGTGTCCTCAAAGATCTGCCTGACAAACATATAAAAAGACCGCAGTAAAGGCCTCATAATTTAACACCTCCCAGCGACTTAAGGCTCCTTGCCACTATACGACTGGTAAACAATACAGCCAGAAGTGTCCAAGGTATCAGAATAAAAGCCGCAGGCAGCGCGTAGGCTCCGTTTTGACACAGTTCGATGATACACACTCCCGGATGCAATACCAGCCAGCCAGGCTTCCAGCCGAAAAACCAGGCAATGGCCGGGACATTAATAACCAGCTCCGCAGGAATTGTTGCAACAACAAATTGGTTAAGTGTTGCGA
>JAEXPO010000134.1 GCA_023446675.1 Bacillota bacterium
GTGTAACTCCGTAGTAGAGGTTCAAAGGGAATTCGGGGGTTTTTCCGAAAAGCGGCTTATCACCCCAGGGCAGAAGCGGAGGCCGGCCTCTTTCCCAGCTATAGATCCAGGCTCCATGAGGAGCACCCTGACCCATATTTGAAGAGCGAACGGGATCCCAGAAAAAGGCCGTGTCCTCACAGGCGGCATTAAGCGTCGTCCAGCCAGGGGTTTCCAGGTTGGAAACAATCCAGCTTTCATCGCTTTTCAGGGTCACCAGCTCCTTTTCAACCGCCAGCTGTCCCTGGAAAAGAAGGCCGATAAGCTTTTGGGGCGGAATTTCGTCCACAGAGGTAAAGTCAATGCCCTGAGATGGCATAGAATTATGTACATGGACGGCAATCAGATTGGCGCCCTTTTTAAAATACTCCGTAGCCTCCAGTATAACAGGCTCGCCCAGACTGATTTCATGGGCCGCCTTTTTTCCGTTAATATAGAGAGTGAATTCACCAATGGCCCCAATGCAGAAGGAAGCGCTTTGAGGAAGGGCATTAAGCTCCAGAGTCTTTCTGAAATACAAATCCGGTTCTCTAAGGCTGCAGTGCCAGGAAGGTCGGCGGGTTATCCAGCTTGCCTCCCACAGGCTCAGGTGCCTTCCGCAGAAGCCCTTCTCCCAGGGGGTGTTGCATATGCGAATGGGCCTGGCATTTTTATTCAAATCACTTGAAAAAACAGCAACGGGAATGGCGAGCTCCTGGCCTTCGGCCCGGGGATCCGGCAGCCGGTTTTCACCCCTGTTCAATAGATCCTTCTTAAGGGGAAGAAAGGCCCATCGTCCGGCAACAGCCAGTTCTTCCTTCTCTTCCATAGAAGTACCTATGCTTTCATTAATAGCAGGGGGAGCCTTTTCGTCTTCCAGCGAAGCCGCTGCTGCGTCCATGACGATAAGGCAGGCCTCGTCCTCCGAAAGCCCCAGTGTGACCTCTGTCCACCCTTCTTCACCCTCTTTGCCTGCAAAACCCGGAAGGGTTGAGGCAAGGCCTGTTTCAAAGCTCAGCCGGGTTAAGGGGCCGGTGCCCGCAAGCCTTAAACGAAGGCTTCGTGCTTTGGGGCTGCTGTTGGATACAAAATACATGGTCTTATTATCAACAATACGGCAGCTTGCGTAAAAGTCAGCCCGGCTGCCCTCAACGACAGTAATCCGGGGGAAGAGGTATTTGTTTAAGGAAGCAGGAAGCTCCTCCGGCTCGATAACCGGGAAGCCTGCCAGCCCCTGGGGAAGCTCCTTCTCCTTGCCGCACCGGTAAAACAGGAGGGTTCCCCCTGCCTCCGCAAAGGCGGAAAGCCTGGTGATAAGGGAAGGCGTAAGCCCGGGACCCGCAGGGCATACCAATGCCTTAAAGCTTTGCTGCCCCGCTTTGAGGCTGCCGGCGTCAATACGGGCGTTTAAAAGGCTGTCGCCGTCAATCATATCCACATCAATCTGGTTTTCAAGAAGGGCATACAGGGCAGTGTGGAAATTATGGGCAAGGTGGGAGGCGTAAGAGGAAAGCTGGCCTCCGACGGTGTTTTCCTGCATGGCCTCGATAGGATAGAAAAGACCCACATCCACCAGTGGACTGCCTGCGGCATTAAACCGGCAGACCCTTCTCATATAGTCGGCAAAGAGCTTGAAGTGCCTCCAGTAAGGGTTCTGATAAAAAAAGCTGGTAGGCCAGTCGGCCTGGGAGCCCTGGTGATCGCACTCATAATAGAAGCCGTGGAGAATAAACATGTTTATGCCCATGGCCCCCATGGTATTAATGCCCCGTTTAAACTGCTGGAGGCTGCAGCCCCAGCCTGCGCCGCCCATGGCTTCCGACATGCACCGGCTGCGGTTGTGGGCTCTGGCGACCGAAACGGCATATTTGGGCTCCACACAGGTTATTTTCCGGGGAAAACGGTAGCGGTAGTCGTGATTGTCTGCCCCGGGTATTTGAAGATGCTTCATGGTGGAAAAGAAATTGCCCTGACGCCGGGGATGATCCCAGAGGCCTTCCTCGGTGTGGCCTGTGAGCTTTAAGCCGTGGCTTTCGCACCAGTCCCCGATTTGCTTGAAAAAGGCTTCCTCATAAAGCTCCGCCAGAATGCTATAATAATCCCCGCGGACTTTTTTGGCCTCCTCGCCTTCACCTTCCATCAAAAGCGGCAGGAGGGGAAGAAGGGAGTAGCCCCGCCTCTTTTCAAATTCCTCAGGCAGATGGTCGGTCCAGGGAAGAGGATGAGCCGCCATATAGATCTCATCAAAAAAGATGCCGGGAATGAGGGAGCCGAAATCCTCTCCGTAATGCCGGGCATATTCCTCGTGGGTAAGGCTTATAAAAAGCCGTATGGTTTCCTTATTTAAATAGTCCACATAGCCGGGATAAATTTTCCGGAAAAAGGCCATGACACGGCAGGGAAATTTAAAAGAAGTGTCTCCTTGGCTTTGTAAGTTACGGGACAGGGGAGAAATATGCAAAGCATCCGTACTGCCTGTAAGGGTAAAGGCAGCCACCGGCTCACCCTTTAAAAGGCCGTCCAGCTCCTTTAAGGAATGGGAACCGGTAAGCTCAAGGGTTTTTACCGTAAGCCCCTTGGCCATATGGCCTTCTCCCAGAGAAAGTACCCGTGAGGGCTTTTGATAGCCGTATTCAAAGGTGCTTCCGGCCGTACCGCTGGGCCAGGCGTATTCATCGTAAAGCCAGGGGGAAAAGCCCTGCTTGCGCCCCTCGTCGATACAGGCA
>JAEXPO010000207.1 GCA_023446675.1 Bacillota bacterium
AAACTCCCCCACTCTTACCCCCTTATCCTCATAAATTTTACCCGCATGAAGGGCAATAAGCTCTCTCACGGTTTCCTCGGAAAGATCCAGCTCCTGCTGGGAAAAAACCGGCAGGGACGCCTCCGGATCCAAAATATGTAGAATCCCACGTTTAACTTTTATATCCATTTTAGCGAAAAATCCTTTCCACAGACACCCTTTCAGCTCTTCTGCGGAGTTAGTCGGGCACCCTCTATTGCATTCTATTGATTTTTTCCTTTAACGCTTCTCAGGCCCCCGCCTTTGCGTTCTCACTGTGAAGCCGGGCATAAACCCCGCTTCTGCTTAACAGCTCCTCATGGGTACCCATTTCCTCAATACCGTTGGCGGTAAGCACCATGATAACATCGGCATTTTTTACGGTTGACAGGCGATGGGCGATAACCAGAGTGGTTCTGCCCTTTTCAAGCTCCTTGAGGGACTCCTGAACCAGCCGCTCGCTCTCGTTGTCCAATGCCGAGGTCGCCTCATCCAAAATGAGTATGGGCGGATTTTTAAGGAAGGCCCTTGCTATTGAAATACGCTGCTTCTGACCGCCTGAAAGCTTCACGCCTCTTTCACCCACGTAGGTGTCATACCCCTCTGTGAGCCCCTGGATAAAATCATGGGCATTGGCCAGACGGGCGGCATTCACCACCTCTTCCATGGTTGCTCCGGGCTTTCCGTATATAATGTTTTCCCTGATGCTTCCGTTAAACATATAGACATCCTGCTGTACCACACCGATGTTTTTTCTTAAGGAGGCCATGCGGATGGAGCGTATATCCTTGCCGTCCACCAGAATGCTGCCCTCGTTAACCTCATAAAAACGAGGAATCAGGCTGCAGAAGGTAGTTTTGCCGCCTCCGGAGGGTCCCACCAGGGCAACGGTTTTTCCTGCTTCAATGTTAAGGTTGATGTCCTTGAGAACTGCGGTTTTATCATTGTAGCTGAAGGAAACGTTCTTAAATTCGATATTTCCCTTCACCTTGTCAAGGTTTTTGGCACCGGGCGCGTCCTCAATGTCGGGCTTGGTTTCCAGAATCTCCAGAAAGCGATCAAAGCCCGTCATGCCCTTTTGGAAGCCTTCCGTAAAGTTCACAAGCCTGTCTATGGGGTTTAGAAAAACATTGATATAGAGTATATAAGCCACCATATCCGCCGAATCAATACGGCCCTGGCTTATGAATATACCGCCCAGAATGAGGACGCTTAAATACAGAACGCCCTGGAGCAGGCTGTTTCCGCTGAAAAAGGTGCCCATAAGGAGGTAGCTGTCCTCCTTGCTCTTTAAAAACTGCTTGTTGCCGTCTTCAAACTTGTTAACCTCAATGGCCTCGTTGGAAAAGGATTTGACCACGCGGATACCCTCCAGGCTATCCTGAATCTGGGAATTTACCAGCGCCACCTTTTCTCTGTTCCGTGCAAAAACACTCCGCATTTTCATGTTGTAAAAGGCGGTAAAAACAATAATCAGTACGGCAACGCCCAGTATAAGAAGCGTCATACCCACATTCATGCCCATCATAATGGCGACGGCGCCGATAATTTTTAAAATGGAGATAAAGATATCCTCCGGGCCGTGATGGGCCAGCTCCGAAATATCAAAAAGATCGTTGGTCACCCTGGACATAAGCTTTCCCGTATTGCTGTTGTCGTAAAAGGTAAAGGAAAGCTTCTGAAGGTGCCCGAACAAATCGCTTCGCATATCGGCTTCCATTTTGGCGCCCATGATATGCCCCCAGGAGGTGATGTAGTACTGGCAAAAATACCGGATAACATACATGCCCAACAGCATGACTCCGGTCCAGACGACAATTTGTATCATATTGGGCGGCCTGGTGTCGTAAACCTCGTTCATAAGGTAGCGAACCAGGATCGGGAACACCAGATCGATGCCCGAAAGCACAAGCGCGCAGAACATATCGAGGTAAAACATACCCTGATAGGGCTTGTAATAAGCGATGAATTTTTTAAGCTTTCTAAACGATATCATTTTACATTGCCTCACAAAACAAAAATTAAAAGCTTCGGAAGCCAGGAAGGCTGCTCAAAGCCAATTTACTCTAATGAAAGTCCACAGGCATCCAGAAAAATATTCTTTAGCCCAGCCTTTCTATTCTATTATAGATGAAGGGAATATTCAACCCTGCCCCCAGGGCAGTTCATATTAAACGCATACTAAAAAGGCGCCTTCTGAGCGGGTTCGGCTATTATTTACTTTAAATTCCCATATCGTACAAAGGATATTGTAAGCTTCGTGTTATGCTCATACTACGGGTTTTTCCAGCCGGAAGTATTTATGCTCAACCGGTCGATCAAAGCCGCCATTATCGCTTGTAATATCTTTAACGTATTTGAATCCAATCTTTCGTGCTACGGCGATAGAAGCGGCATTATCAGATTGAATCATTGTGGCGATATGGTCATAACGGTACGTTTTAAAAATATAATCGCACAGACCTTTTAAGGCCTCCGTCATATAGCCGCGATTTTCATAATCCATATCAATAAAATAGCCGGTTCCAACCTCTTTCTTATCAAATTCGTCACTGCCAATATTAATCATGCCAATAAGCTGGTTTGATTCTCTCAGCACAATCGCCCATGTCATAAAATATTCCATGGGATTATTCGTTTCATATCCCTTTTTAGCACTCCCCTGTATCCAGGGCAACGCCCATTCTGAGCAATTCTTCCATTCGGGCAGCCAATAGGCTATATGCTCCCTGGACGTCATGTGAATTAATGGCTGTGCATCGTTCTCTTCCCACTGACGCAGGATTAGTCTGTCCGTTCTTAATAGCTCCATATTCTCCTCCCTGTCTTCTTATCCTGGTAATACGTACAGGGTTTTATACACGCTTAACCTGCTCGGCAGTAGCTCTGTCAACCTTTTAATTTGTAAACCGCGTGCTCGTCAATACGGCGCACCACGCCGTAGGTGTATGCGTCGAAATACTTAAGCCAGTAGCCCCAGGCGGTAGGATTAAAGCTCTCAAAATCCACACCGAGCTTTGTGTAGCCCTCTAATCTCAAGGTGGTAACAGCAAAGTTTAAAAGGTTTTGATAGATACCCTTCCCGCGGTGCTCCGGAAGGCAAAAGGCGCCTGTGATATGCCGGTAGCCAGGGGTGTCGCAAATAAAGGTCTCACCCTCACGCTCTACCTTTATGAAGGCTATTATTTGCCCGTTTGCTTGAGCTGTGAAAAAGCGGGCGCCGCTTCGGCCTGCCTTTTCCAGAAACGATTCCTGCGTCTCCGAGGGGCGAAGGATAAAGGTGGGGCTCGATGCCATATGTTCGTCCAGCATGTGATCCAATGGCAGGATTCCGGATAACTCTTCCCGGTTAAGCTCAACGAAATCAACACCGGTTAAGTCCGGTGCTTCAATCCCGTCTATGCCCCTTATGGCATCAACACAGCGTATGCCAAACCCATAACGGAAAAACTGCTCCTGTATCTCCCTGTCATGGGTGTAAAGACAGACCGCGTGGCTTGTACTACCGGCTCTTGCCCATATATGAGCCGCAGCCTCGTACATTAGGGCGTAAACCCTTGCCCGGTTTGTGCCTGTTGCACCGTGTGCTCCCATGGGCGAAAATGTTCCTACGGCATCGGTAGAGCGGAAGACGTTTTTAAAGGGCGGAACAGAGCACAGAAAGCCCACCATCCTTCCGCCGTCAAATGCCGCAACACTCAGATTGTTTTTAACATAGGGAGTCAGATCGGGAACCCTATCTATTTGGAGCAGCGCCGGTACCTGCTCCCGCTCCGTACGGTAGTTTTGCAGAGCAATTTGTCCGGCTTCCTCGATGTCATTCATAGTAAAATTATGAATTTGTATCATTTTATAATCTCCCGTTTTTAGATTATCCGAACTTCATTGTTGTTAAGGCAGGATGACCCCAACATATCACTGCCTTCGCTGCCTGGCAACAGCTCCCAGCGTCTTCCCTGTCCAGGCAAGCTCAAAGGCCGGTACGGCATGCCAACGTGCCTGCTTACGAAAGCCATATCTTGCTCCTCACTTGCTCTGTGTGTTCTAGATATACTATACTATTGATTCCATAAAAGACTCAATAACACTAATCTTTTATAATCATCTTTGCTCAGTGAGGAAAGCCGCTTTTTTCATAACCTTCCGCAATGGCAGCCGTTTCTTTAATCCGTTTGTCTAAGACCTCTTCCTTTGTATTTCCCCCGGCGGAGACATTAGAGATATTAGAGACATTGGAGACAGCGGGGATAGCGGGCACTGGCTTTAACAGGGTAACCGCGGCGACTATAGCCAAAGCTGCCAGCGCTGCCGGCTTTGAGAAGAAAAGCAAAACCGTAAGCATTAAAATCAGAAGGCTTATCCAAAAACGGAGCAGCGGACTTTTCAAAAAACGAAAGCCTGCCGCCAGTCCCAAAAGGGCGTTTACAATGAAAAAGCCGTTGGCGACACCCACAATGGCATCCGTGCTTAAAAGCTCTGAGGTGCGGGCCAGCAGGACAAGGCCGTTAGCCAGAAGAAGCAGCAGCTGGGCCACAAAGGGCTTCTTTAAAAAAGGCGGCAAAAGTCCTGCGGTGCTTCTGGCCTTCAATTGCCTCGTCACCGCGCCTACGAAGGAAATCATGGTACACAGGCAAAGGCTTGCTGCCAGAATGGAAAAAACCGTTTTGGCATGAGTCCCCATTATTGGGATAAGCAGGACATTCATGTCCACCTGTACGGCCATGCCTCTGTAATAGGTCTGCAGCGCCAGTGTGGTGAGCAGATAAATAACAAGAATGGCGGCCATGCTTATTTTCATGGCCCGCATCAGGGTACGCCCGGGATCTTTAACATCTTCGATATAGCTTCCCAGAATCTCCCATCCGATAACAGCCCAGAACAAAAGCAGGAGTGTGCTTCCCAGCCTACCCGGCTCCGGGAGCGAAAGAGGAATTTCCACAGCAGGGGCATTTATAAGGGTTGGAATGCTTCCCCCTATTAAAAGCAGCGCGGTAGCGGTTGACAGGACCAGCACAAACCTGCCCATGGCAGCCGCCCCAAGTGCAACAAAACCGTGACAGACTAAAAGTATCGCCAGTGAAAGAACGGTGATGCCGGGGGATAAGCCTTCGGGCAGAGCCGAATGTATAAAGCCTGCCGCGGTTATGGCTACCGCCACAGGCCCAAAAAATACCGCAGCAGTCAGGCAATTGGAGGACAGCTCCCGGAAACGGTTTCCCAGCATACTTCCAACAAGAAGGCTAATGCCCTCATTGCTTCCGGCCGTCAGGCTCATTCGGGCAAAAATAAAGGCAAACAGCGCACCCAGCACCATAATAATCAGCCATGCCAGAAAAGCATGCTCACCCAGCTTTTCATAGGCAAGAGGCGGCAGAAATACAATGCCGGAGCCCAATATGGGGCCAATCATAAGGCCGCTGACCGTCCAGGTATTTAATTTTTTGTTCAAACACATTCTCTCCCTTCAAAACTGTCGCCGCACCCAGGAAAAAATCCGGCAAACCGTTCTTTTCACGTTCTCATCCAAGCATAAGGGCAAGCTTGCTATTTGTAAAATTGAAAGTTATAATAGTGATTATTAAAAATTCCGAACTATCAACTGAAATTTTTCCACTTTAAAGCAGGCTGTCTTCACAAACCAGGGGATGCAAAGCAATGAAGAAGCCGCCGGTTAGCTGCCGGTTCAACAAATTAGGAATATCTGGGGATAAATCATGGAAATACGAAATTTACGCGCCTTTAAAAAAGTAGCAGAAATGGGCAGCTACACCCGTGCCGCACAGGAGCTGGGGTATGCTCAGTCCACGCTTACCACACAGATACAGGCCATTGAGGCTTTTTACCGAAAGCCCGTATTTGAGCGCCTGGGAAAAAGCTTCAAGCTCACCTCCTTTGGCAGAAAGCTTCTTGAAAACACCGACGCCCTTCTTACCCTTTACGATAATCTGGAGCATGTGAATGATGAAAACGATGAAACGCAGCCCGAGGGCCTTCTTCGGATCGGCGCACCGGAATCACTCATGATGTACCGGCTCTTTCCCCTTATCATGGAATATAAACGCCTGTACCCAAGGGTACAAATTTCCATCATTAACGATTCCTGCGAATATCTGCGCTCCCGGATTTTAAACGGAGATCTGGATATTACGTTTCTGCTTCAGCCGGATTTTTCCTATACCAATTTGACCACTCTGCTGCTTAAGGAGGAGGCCTTTTGCCTTGCCGCACCGGCAGGGTATACCGGCAGCGATTTCATACCGGAAGAGAACCAAATGGTGCTCTTTACGGAAAAGGAGTGTACTTACAGGCAATCCTTCGACACCTACCTTAAAAGCCACAAATATTACCCTGTAAACATTGTGGAAACCCAGAGCGTGGAGGCGATTAAAAAGTTCATCCTTAATAATTTGGGTATGGCCTGCCTCCCCTTTTATGCCATTGAAGACGAAATCGCAAAAGGGCTTATAAAGCACAGGCACCACACCCTGGAGCCCAAACTCTACACTCAGCTCATCTACCATAAAAACAAATGGCTCCATCCTGCTCTGCAAAGGTTCATTAAGCTTTGCAGCCAACGGAGCACCCAATGGAATTAGGGCTTTAATACGCATTTCCTGCTTGACCGTATTTCACCGTCTTTTTATAATTAGAGCATGGGTATGAAGGATGAATTTTTAAGTGAATATGCGGATTCCGGCGCCTTTGAGCTGGATCTCCCCCTTAGCCTTTCCCGGCAGTACAGCGTGATGTCCTGCCTGAAGGAAACGCCTCCCCGAAAGCTTTATCTTTTAAAGGATCGGATAACGGGAAAGCGGGTCCTTCTTAAAATAGAGCCGGAAGAAGATAATACGGCGGAAAATGAGTACCGTATACTGTCCGATCTCTACAGCGAAGCCATTCCCAGGCCCTTTGCCTGCATTTGTGAAAACGGCCTTACCTATCTGGTTCGAGAATATATCGATGGGGAAACCCTGTCTGAGGCAGTAAGCCGCCAAGGCCGTCTCAATGCCCAGGATGCCATAGCCGCCGCCCTTCAGCTTTGCACTATCTTAAAATACCTCCATACCAGGACACCCCCAGTCATACACCGGGATATAAAGCCTCAGAACATTGTCCTAAGCCCTCAAAGGGGCTGTGTGCTCATCGATTTCGGCATTGCCCGGAGGCATAACGGAAACGCCCGCAACGACACGGTGATTATGGGCTCTGCCGCTACCGCCGCTCCGGAGCAGTTTGGCTTTATGCAAACCGACAGGCGTACCGACATTTACTCCTTGGGGCTGCTGCTGCATTTTCTGTTCACAGGCTCACTGGATACGAATTATGGTGAAAGGTTTGTACCCTTGCGCTTTAAACGGATTATCCGCAAATGCCTGCGCTTTGATCCCCATGACCGTTACAAACGGATCGAGGATCTCCTCACCGCTTTAAAAAGAGCGGCTCATCCCTGGCCCTTAAGGCTTGCTGCTCTTGCCACAGCCCTGGCGCTGGCGGCAGCACCCCTGGCCCTGCTGAACATAAACCCTGCTGCGGAAGCCCTTACGGGGTTCGTAAGCAGCCTTCAGATAAACGCACATTATTCCTTTAAGAGTCCCGAGCTGGGAGCCGAGGTGGCAAGGCTTCTGGGCAAAAAACAGGAGGAAATTACAAAAGGGGATCTTTTGGATGTAAAAACCATACTCCTGGTAGGCTCAAGGACCATCAGCTCCTGGGACGATGTGGACTTCTACGGCGAGGGTCTTTTTGTTGAAGGAGAACAGTACAAAAGTGATAATGGCGGCATTGCCACACTGGAGGATTTGGCCTTTATGCCCAATATTGAAACGCTTATGCTGGCCAATCAGCGCATAAAGGATATCGCCCCTCTCAAGGGTCTCCCCTTAAAGCAATTAGCCCTGTCAAACAATACGATAACGGACATTGGCCCCCTGTCTTCCTGTATTTCCTTGAAAGAATTGTATTTAAGCGGAAATCCCCTTGTCGATATTCAGGTTTGCGCCGAGCTGCCGGACTTAAGACGGCTTGACCTGGGAGCAACCCTTGTTACCGATTTAAATGCCCTGGCTCAAACCAACATACAGTGGCTCAATCTATATTATAGTCCCCAGCTCTCCAATGGGGATGCCTTTGAGAGAATGCCCTATCTTACGGAGCTGTGCATAAGCGATGTGTCGGCGTCCCTCCTCAAATCGGTACTGAATAAAAAAAGCTATATCAACCTCACACTGTTCAACTGCGGAATCATGGATCTTAAGCCCTTCAATGGAATGAACTCCCTTCTTTACCTCAACGTAGGCCATAATAACGTAACGCGGCTTGACGGTGGCGAAGCTCTTCCCTTGCTCAAAATCCTGAACCTTAGAAACGATCCCATAGCGGATCTCACCGGCCTTGAAAAAATGAAAAGCCTTGAGGTTCTGGATGTGGTTGATACGGACATTACCGATTTTTCCGTCCTCAGCAGTATGGAATTTCTCTTTGAAGTGTACTGCAGTGACGCGCAAAAGGATCTGGTTTCCTCCGCTGCCACAGCAAAGCAGCTCCGCGTAACCGTACAATAAAATCCAATTCATTTTAAGCCCTTACTTAAGCAGGGGCAGAACCAATGGCAGAAAGGCAAGGATCACCGTTATAAGCATAATAAGCAGCTGTACTCTTTTGTCCTTTATTTTTTCTATGGCTTTTTCAAGGGTTTTATTGGTCAAATACCCCTCTATCTGCTTTTTCCCGGTAATTTGAAAGATTCCCCCAAAGGTGAGGGTATTGGCTCTTGCTATAAGCCAGAATCCGGGCTGGGCGGCAAAGGTGACAAACAGCAGCGGTGCAAGAAGCACGGCAATATGATAAAAGCCGATTTGATGCTTGAATTCATAAATGACAAAGATCCAGTTCCACAAGGTGTAGGCCAAAGCCCAGAAAAGCATCGCCTCATTGGTGGTAAGATAGTAAGTGCCATTCCACCCGCCGGTTAATGCAAAGGAGGTGCCTATAAGGACAATGCCTGAAACAACATTAAAGTAGCTCTTATTTTTATAGTCCGTTAAAGTCGCTTCCAGGATATTGAGCCTTAAAAGCCAGATAATAATGGTTACAAGCCAGTCGCCGGATAAAAAGCCCAGTACCGTCATTACAACCAGGAATCGCCCTATGGCCAGGGTGGACAGCTTTAATTTCTCAAAGAACTCGGATTTGAAGAAAATTAAAATAAGTATGGGAATAAGAACATTAATAATACCGTTGGCGTATAAGGGTGAAAAAATAGTTAGTGTGGCTCCCGCCGTTATAAAGGCTAAAAGAAGGATAAAGCCCAGCCACTGAGGGATTTTTGACAGTTTTTTATCCATTTTGCCGCCTCACTTTCTATGTATGAGAATGTTCCTTAAGCTTGTACTCATATCGTTTATAGACGCCATTTCCTGAGTTACCTCACCAATACGCTGATTTAGTTCTTCGATGACAGCCAGGATTTCCTAAGTTGCTGACGCATGCTCTCCAGAAATGGTTGATATATTACCCAATTGGTCTTTTATCCTTGAAAAGGCGTCCTTTATCTCCAGAATCATACCGTTTTCCATTTCAATTCTGGAATTAATGGCCTCAGAGGATTTTTCAAGAATCCGGAAGCTCTCCCTAACCTCTGAAATTACCTTGCTGCCCGTCTCTACGGCACCCTTTCCGTTGGATACCTCCTCAAAGGTAATTTGGGCAGCGGACTGAATACGGTTTATGATACTGAAGACTTCCTTTACCGTCTTTTCACTCATTTCGGCAAGCTTTCTTACCTCATCGGCAACAACCGCAAAGCCTCGGCCCGCCTCTCCTGCTCTGGCCGCTTCTATGGCGGCGTTTAAGGAAAGGAGGTTGGTCTGCTCGGCAATGGTTGTAATATTGGTAAGCGCGTCGTTAATTTTGCCCATGCTCTCCTGAAGCTCAAGGACATTGGTAAGGGAGGCCCCTACTGCCGAACCGATTCGGCCCATCTGTTCATCCATTTGGCGAATGCCGTTTGCATTCCGGGCAACAGCGGTTTTCATATCTTTTGAATAAACGCCCACTTCTCCGGCCAGCTTCTCCGTTTCGCCAACCGATCTTGCAGCCTCCTCCGTCATGGAAGCAATATGGCCCGTACTCACCGCCTCCTCCCCCACGCCTTCCGCGATACGCTCAACGGCTGTGGTTATCTGGGAGCTTGCCTCCTCAATGGTTTGTACGTACCGGTAGGAATTGGTGATACTGTCCTTGAGTACGGAGGTGTTATTATCGATGGCGTTCATGGTAGTTGAAAGCTTTTCTAAAAGCTCACTGGACTCCTGTTCCTTGTCATAGGCCGACAGGATATATTCCTTGCCCCATTTGGTGAGGAAATAGAAAATAATAACGCTTAAGTTAATGCAAACCATTCGTGTTCGCAGCTCGTCTCCGGAATCGGCGCTCCCCAAAACGCCAACAGGATTGAAAATATAAAGGAGGATGACAAACCCGTTCAAAAGCCCGCCGTAGATGAGAAGAATGCCCTTGCTGAAGTACATGGCCACCATCCCCAGGGTGCTTAAATAAACAAGAAAGACCCGGGCGGAATATTGGCCCTGCACCAGGTGGTTTAAATAGCTTGAGGCGGCTACAGTGGAAAAGGGAATTAATATGGCAGCGATATAGGCAAGTTTTTTTACCTTGGAGCTAAGAAGCAGAATTAAGGTAGAAAACACGGACGCACCATAGGTACACATAAGTACTCGCAGGCCATGCTCAACACCGTTGCCTAAAAAAGCCTGCACAGCCAGCAGTGTGGAAAGTACCCATATTAAAATGACATTAAATCGGCTGACACGGCTGACATTATAGTTTAAAAGCGCATCTTTATTCATATCATATACCTTCCTTAAGCATAGATTACCATAGTATGTTTACAGTAAACGCTAAAAGTCGGTTAAAATTTCCGGACAGGTGAGAAATCCGGAGGTGTTTCCTTAACCTTTTTGTCAACAATGCACAAATAATTGAATGAGGTCTGACATTATAGCCAAAAGAGAAGCCTCTAA
>JAEXPO010000227.1 GCA_023446675.1 Bacillota bacterium
CACAACCATGGATGGAAGCAATTCCGAGAGGATTCCGTTTCCCTATCCCGAAGAGTTTTATTTCAGGCTATTTCCTTCTCAGGACCATAAAATGCTTTTCTTTGTTGATGATGGGAAAGCGGGATGGTATAAAATGCCGATCGTTAAGACTACTGCTCCCGATACGATTAAGGAGACAGATCCTCTGGCGGATAATACCAGCGATGGGAACCTTCCTTTGCCCAAGTATCTGCGTTTATCCACCCTGGCGGGTAATACCAGCGGGAATATCAGTAACGGCGGCTATGTTGTTCAACAAGGGGACTGGGTTTATTACTCAAAATATGCCAGGGAAGACGGGTTGTTCAAGAGTAAAACCGATGGGTCTGAAAAAATGCAGCTAACTCCTTATAACTGTGCAAATATGGCAATTGCAGATGATTGGCTGTATTACCACAATACCAGTGATTCATACAAATTATATAAAATGAAAACCGATGGTACTGAAAATACCCTTGTCGATGGAACGGAAACCTGCAATTACATTAATGTTATGGATGATTGGATTTATTATTCCATCGGCAGTGACGGGTTATATAAAATCAGAACGGATGGAACGGAAAAAGCCTTGCTGAACAGTGAAGCCAGCTATCATGTCAATGTGTCCGGAGGCTGGATTTACTTCATAGAGGGACAGGAAAACAGTACTATTTACAAGATCAAAACAGACGGCACCGATAAAACGCGTGTCTCGGACGATATAGCCGGCTATCTGAATTATGTGGGCGAATGGCTCTATTACGTTAATTATTCAGATCAATCAAGGATTTATAAAATAAAACCAGACGGCAGCGGCAGGACCTGCTTAAACGATCAGGAGAGCAGCTGGCTTAATGTATGGGGAGACTGGATCTATTATGTGAATCAAACCGATAACTACTCTGTTTATCGGCTTAAAACCGACGGCAGTCTGTACGAAAAGGTGATGGATGACATATATGGGGAAATTCAACTGGTTGACGGTGAGGTTTTTGATGTCAGCCGGTTGCCGTAAACAGGGGGAGGGCGTTAGTGATGTTTGATGCTTTGGAGATTGAAAAGCTCTGTCTGGGATGTATGGAACGCTCTTTCGGCGAGGAGATTCCCTGTCCACTTTGCGGATGGCAGTTAAGTGGGGATGTCCGGTCACCTCACCAGCTTCCAATACAGACCATACTCAGCGGAAAATACCTTATAGGCCGTGTATTGGGGGAAGGCGGTTTTGGAATTACCTACCTGGGGTGGGATTTAAACCTGGATATGAAGGTGGCTGTGAAAGAATATTATCCTGCGGGCTTTGTCACCCGTGAGACCACCACAACCACAACTGTCACCCCTTTTTCGGGAGACAGGCGGGAGGCCTTTCTCCTTGGGCTGGATAAGTTTGTCGGAGAAGCCAAGAGTCTTGCCAAGTTCTACAGCTTTCCAGGCATCGTCTCGGTAAAGGATTTCTTTAAGGAAAATGGAACCGCTTATATTGTAATGGAGTTTATTAATGGCGTTACCCTCAAGCAATTTCTTATGAAAAAGGGAGGCCGTCTACCAGTGCAGCAGGTTATTGAACTGGCTAAGCCTCTTGTTAAATCCCTGTCAAAGATGCATGAGGCGGGAATCATTCACCGGGATATCAGTCCTGATAATATTATGCTCACCGAGGACGGAGACATAAAGCTTCTTGATTTTGGTGCTGCACGGGATATTTCAACAGACGGCGTAAAAAGCCTGTCGGTGCTTCTTAAGCCGGGCTATGCGCCGGAAGAGCAATACCGGACGCGGGGAAAACAAGGCCCCTGGACCGATGTGTATGCCTTCTGCGCCACGCTTTACAAGATGATTACAGGGGAAACACCACCTGAATCCATGGAGCGCATGCGGGATGATCCCCTTGTTTTACCTTCTAGCCTGGGGATTGCCATCTCCGGAGACGTGGAAGCCGTTTTATCAAAGGGGCTTGCTGTTTTTCAGGAAAACCGTTACCAGTCCATGGGAGAGGTTTATAAGGCATTGGAAAGTGAGGATTCAAAAACCAAGCCTTTGCAGGATGCTCATTCAGGTGAGGGAGCTAATCATCAGAAGAAGATTATTCCTTCAGTTAAAAACAGCGCTGCCATGAGGCCGCTTCCGGAAGACCGGCCTGCCTTGCCTTTGCAGGGGGGAACAGAAGCCGGAACAATGCAGCAGGCACAGAAGCCAAAATCCTTATCCGGAGGGAAGTATGCGTCGGACTTTGTAATGAAACCTTTACCTGATGCTATGGAGGCATCGGTTGTGAAAAAAGCCGCACCTATCCAATACTTTAAACCTAAGGAAGAGAAAAAATCTGAAAAGCCCAATCGCTTTGAGGGCTATGTTATGAAGCCCCTGTATGAGCCGGGAGCCGAGATGCCTAAGGACCAGAAAAAGGCCGGGAAGAAATTCTTCGGACCACGGTAAGCTGAAATAAGGCTGTCTAAATAAATGCTATGAATACATAAGGAGGCTATTTAAATGGAAATGAAGCAGTGCAGCAACGGACATTTTTATGATGCATCCAAATTCTCTGAATGCCCTAATTGCAACAGTGCATCGGCTAATGTGAATATGACGCGCCCACTGGAGGTCGGGCCTACCATGCCCGTATCACGCCCCGCTCAGACATCGGGTTCGGATCCGGCTGAACGCACCTCTTCCATGTCGGCTCCCAAAAAAGGGGCGGCTGACAACGAGCGAACAGTGGCGCTCATAAGACATAAAACCGGTATGGATCCTGTTGTGGGCTGGCTTATTTGTATAGCGGGAACCGACAAAGGCAGGGATTACCGCATTCATTCCGACAACAACGCTATCGGGCGCAGTGAAGCCATGGACATCTGTATTCATGGCGACAACACCATTTCAAGAGACAACCACGCATTTATCAGCTATGATGCCAGGGATAAGATCTTTTACTTCAGGCCGGGTGAAGGAAGAAGCATTGTGCGCTACAATGGCAAGGCTCTTTTTAATACCACTGAAATCGTGGCCTACGATGTCATTGAATTAGGGGAAACAAAGCTGCTTTTCGTACCCCTTTGCGGAGAGAGGTTTGATTGGGGTGAATAAATACATAAGTACTCAGGGCTCTGTATTGAGCGCGTTAACATTTGCAGCTTCATCCGTAAGCGCCGGACAGCCCGCAATTACAAGCCCATCGGGTATAGCCGGCCAGCCTGAAATAATCAGCCAACCCGCTATATCCGGACAGCCGGTAATGGCAGGCCAGCCCGCTGAGACGGGTTTACCTGTTATTACCAGCCCCTCGGGGGTTTTCGGGGGAAATCCTGTAGTAGAAGCGCTATCCCAAAACCCGCTTCTGTGGTCAGGAATTCTGTTGTTAGTGCTTCTTGCGGTCGGATTGTCCTTTTATATTGTACACAGGCTGAAAAGCAGGCGGACAAAAGTGCCTGGAGCAGGAGTTAGCCCTATGATAACAGAGCAAAAAGTTATCTGTGATATTGGCAATGTGCAGCATATCGGAAAGAGGGATAGCCAGCAGGATTCCTTTGGGATTTCGGATTTGTCCAACAAAGCTCTCTGTTCTGAAAAAGGCTTGCTGGCTATTGTCGCGGACGGTATGGGCGGGCTTGCCAACGGAGCGGAGGTAAGCGCCCTGGTAACCCGTTCCATGCTGGGACAGTTTACGGAAAGGCCTTTTGCCCTCGATCCTTCCCAGGAGCTTCTGAACATACTCTGCCAAACGAATAAGGAAGTTAATTTGTTTCTGAAAGACTGCCGGGAGAAAAGCGGTTCCACTGTAGTGGCAGCCGCAATTAAAGATATGAAGCTCCACTGGGTGTCTGTGGGCGACAGCCGTATATGCCTGGTGAGAAAAGGCGTCCTATTCCAGATAAACAGAGAACATACCTATGCGTCCGAATTGGATCAGAAGGCAGCTTTAGGTGAAATAACCTTTGAAAAGGCTCGAAGCGATCCACAGCGAAACGCGCTGACCAGCTACATCGGCATGGGGGCGCTCGAAAAAATCGATCGAAGCATTCGTGCCCTGCAGCTTGTTGCAGAGGATCGCATCCTTTTAATGTCCGACGGCGTTTTCGGCACTCTATCCGATGATGAAATTCTGTCCGCTATGCAGCTTTCACCCCACGAGTCTGCTATGGAGCTTGAAAAGCTCATTCTGCAGAAAAACAAAGGAGGACAGGATAATTTCACTGCAATCCTGATTGAACTCCGATAGCGCGCTGCCACACCACCAGCAAACATGTGGTAAATGGCCAGGAGGATAACTTCTGTCTGGCCAATAATAAAATTGTTTCAAAGTGCTTTAATACTCTTTCTGACGGATAACGGAGGTAAAAATGAAAGCCGGCGGCAATACTGTTTTTTTCAATAAAAGCCTGAATTCAAGCTTGAAGCTGAAGGATGTTTTTTCAGATGTTTTCAAGCCCCACACTAAACAGGATGGGGAGCGCATGTTCATTGCGGGAACCGAGCTGAGTACCCCCGGGGAAAGCGAGATGCTGTCCGTATGGAAAAAGCCATGGCTGTTTTTCAGGGTGCTGATGGTGGGACTTCTCTTAACCTTTTTACTTTATATCACCATGCTTTTTATTGGGGATAAAATCGTCCCCATGTTTATCATAGCCGGATCCTTTGCCACACCTATTGCAGTCCTCATTTTCTTCTGGGAGCTGAATGTTCCCAGAAATATTCCCTTTTATGATGTGATCAAAATGTTTCTTCTGGGGGGAGTAATGTCCCTGCTTTTTACAGTTCTGTTTAACTATCTTGTACCGGAAGGCCCGGCCTCCTTTGCGCCTTTTTCGGAGGAACCGGCAAAGGTTGCCGCTCTGGCTTTGTTTTTGAAAAAGAGTCCGAAAAATAAATATCTGCTAAACGGTATACTGATAGGCGGTGCCGTGGGCGCAGGATTCGCGGCAATTGAATCGGCAGGCTATGCATTTGTATACGGCTCTCTCGATACCCTCATTGTCCGGGGTATTCTTGCACCGGGAATGCATGTTGCATGGGCGGCCATTACAGGCGGGGCGCTTGCCATGGTAAAGGGCGGCAATAAGCTTGAAGGCCGGCATTTTATGAGCATGACGTTTCTCAAGTATTTTTTTATCGCCGTAGCACTCCACTTCGTCTGGAATTCAGGTATCGTTATCCTGGACTTTGGCGTCTTCGGGAGCTTGATGCATTATATTCTTATTGCATTGGCCTGGCTTACTCTGCTG